>NZ_RHQO01000044.1:0-41873 GCF_003935475.1 Pseudomonas sp. p99-361
AAAACTCCATGGCAATGCGGCATGATGCTCCGGCTTCAATTCAATAACCGTGTTGCACTCAGCTTCTGCAACCGCCCTTATTTAAGAGCTATGGTGCCGCTGCACCTCTATGCATATGCAAGGTGCAGCTTGATCCGCTTGCCTGCAAACTGCTTAAAGCCCTCTTCGCGCGCCATGTTCCAGCAGCTCGCTTGCCGACTCATGTTTGACCAGGAACGATTCGGTCATTCGAGCCTAACTTTTCGGAAGTCTTGCCAACACTGGTTTACGACGGTGAGCCCCTTCACCCTGGGCGAAAACGCGATCATACCTCGACGGGACGTGAACAGGGGAAGAATCGGGAGTGATTCCATGACCCTTGCATCAGCTGCCCTGTATAGCGCGGCTCTTTCCGACGAGTCAATCGTAGCACGAGCGAGATCTAAGAATCCGTCGAGATGAGGGTCATTGTTATACCCAGCGTTGAAACCTCGGGGAGACTGATTTGCCCCATGTAGGATCTGTGATAGCCATAGATCGCACGACATCCCCCAGCTCATTTCACTGAATGCAATGCCAGACGGCGCCCCCTCACGCCACTGGTTGCAGTAAGCTACCCAATCCGGATGCAGCGTTACATTTAAGCGAATACCAACCTTGGCTAGATCGAGCGCGAGCCGCTGATAAATGGCCCCTGGATCGAGCTGCGCAGACCCCGCTTGCGCCGCAATGACATCCAAAACCAAGCCATCGTTTGCCCCTGCCTCGGCCAAGAGCTCCCTTGCCCGCTCGGGATTGTAGACATAGCGATTTGCTGCATGCGGGTCATGAGCAGGGGAGCCTGGAGATAGCGCACTATGCGCCGGAACAGTCGCCCCCGGAAATAACTCAGCGCATAATGACTCTCTATCAATAGCGTACGCAATTGCCTGCCGAACGCGCAAATCTGCGATAAGCGGATCGCGCAAGTTAAATACCAGATACCAGAGATATGGTGGGTTAAATGAGGGCACGGTGAACCCTAGCGCCGCCAGTTCCTCAAGGTCAGCGCCCTCTAAGCTATAGGCGACATCCACCTTCCCCTCAACCAATGCCCGGACGCGAGCCTTGCGGTCAGGAAAAGGTAGGAACCGGATCCCTTCTATCTGTGGCGGGCCGGCCCAGTAGTCATCGTTCCGCCGCAGCTCGACCGCAGACCCTCCATCCGTCTCAAAACGAGAATGAAACCGGAACGCACCGGTACCAGGAGCTTTGTCGGCACAACCATCAGGACCGAGTTTGCGAATGGCCGCCGGACTAATCAGCGACTGAGCACCGGGTGCGTCTTCTTGGGTCATGTAACGCAGAAATTCAGGAAACGGCTCGGAAAACTTGAACTCTACGGTCATCGAGTCTAAAGCGCGAACTTTTTCAATGAGGCCAACGCCCATGCGATTGAAGTCCGCAACAACCGGAGAGAAAAAGGGCGAGGTTGCGCAACACATTCTCTCGTAGTTGATAACTACAGCCTCCGCGTCGAGTGGACACCCATCATGAAAACGAACCCCTTCTCTGATTCGAAAAGTATAACGACGGGCGTCTGGTGACGTTATGCAATGGGTCGCTAGTCGCGGAACGAGGCTGGTGGGCGCGCCGTCCGAAGCGGGTAACTCTCCGAAGTCATCTTCAAACAGGCTTTCATGTGTTTGGTGAACCACGCGGCCTGTATTCCAACCCCCGAATGATCGGGGCGGATCGACCTCGTCCACAGCCCAGTCAAGCGCAACGCGCAAAATCTTGTCTTCATTCATATGGGTGCGTCCTAATTAGCATTGTCAAGTTGCAAATAGCCGACCGTGCTCACGAGCGTGGCGCATAGCTGCTATGTCTAGCCCCACAGCGGCGCCACCTTCCATCTCATCCGGGCGAGTTACAAGCGCGATCTCTGCCGCTGCGATAATTTGCGTGGAAAGAGCTACCATCATTCCTTGGGCCGCCGTGGCCGAAAGCACATCCAGGCGAACGGCTGCCGAAAGAATCATCGTAGCCACACCTCTCAGCTCAGCTAGCACAGCATTCTCACGGCTAACCCCCATTGCCGCCGCCAGGGCTCCTGATATGACCGCTAGATGACCCGGCGTAACCTTGCCCGCCACCGCGGTAGCGTATTCCGCCAACATCGGGTCTGCATGAAGTGACGGTGCTAACACCGCTAGGCGACTTCCACAGCGACGTGAGGCCACCTGTGCTGGAGCCGTAAATTTCAGTAGGTCAAGCCGCGCATCTACTGCTTTCAGCTCCTCTAAGTTCCGATCCACAAATGCCGTATGAGCCAACGCGGTCCCCGCACCGTCTGCGCGGGCGCTGCCATGAATCAAGGCCGAGACGATCATTTCACGGAGCGCGTCTGGCGTGGTCACGCGCCCATCCCGAAGCATTCGCTCAAGGCCGAACGCATGGGCGTGCCTGCCTATAGGCAGCGCGGAGTCGGCAAGCTGCATAAGGGACAACAATGGGCCAGCGCGCACGGCTAGGTCGCCTTCAAGCATCGTCAGAATTAGCGACGGGGTGATGGTGCTCGTGTGCACTTCCCACACCATTTGGAGGTCTTTCAGCCGCAAAAGGTCTTTCTTCAAAGCGTATCTTTAGCTCACGCAACCCGAGGGCCTGGACCGATCTCCCAACAAGATCAGGCGTATCGGTCACCGGTACAAGGATCTCATTACCGTGTAGCTCCGCGGGACTGTGACGGTTCCCGAGAGCGTGGCCAATCCGGAACACCGCCTCAGGGCCCAGCTCGTCGAGCGAGATTACCATCACCAGTTCGGGGCGGCGGGAGACGACCAATATACACATCCCATCATCATGCAAAACTGCGCCGTCAAACATCCAGCTCACACGGGGCAGCTCGATGCCTAGATCTTCGCCCCCCTCGCTGCAAGTGCGTAACCGGCGGCGACCCGCATCGGCCGATGCAATCCATACACGGTCCGTCTGACGACCGGAAAACTTTTGGTCGTTGACGTGGCCCAGAATACTATTCACTAAAAGCATTATCCCTCTTCATTTTCTTAGTAGTGGAGCGGGACGGCCGCGCATGTGGCGACGGGCGACATCCCAAGCCACCTGCGTCGCCATCCGAAGATTTGGCGCATCGTCAGCTAGAAAACGTCCCACCGCACCATAGCCTGAGGCTAACGCAGCTGCACCACCATACACACCCGGTAAGGACGCCAACCGTCGACTGATAAGAGTCGCCAATTCCTCATGGTCGCCCTGTTGGGACAACGCGAATATGGTCCCAACAAAACCACTCGACGCTAACGCCCCCTCTAAGGCCGGACTCGCCTCCCCAGGACGGAAACTCGAAGCGTCAACAAGCACAGGGCGTGCGCTAAAACTGACTTGAAGGCGCGTCGAGAAGCTTCGATAAAGGTGCTCCTCGCCTCTCGCCACCCGGCCAGCCGCGAAACTCTCCATGAAAATGGCCTCGGCTCCGTGGGCCAGTGCAATACATGTGTGCTGCCGGTGTTCCGCTTGCGCATGCGGGATTATCATATCCGGGATGTACTCGAAGAAGGCTCCTTCGCTCAGCTCGATCATCGTCGTCTGTACTGATAGCGCTTCACCTTGCAGACGTGTAGCGGACGGTGTTGAGAGACAAAGTTCAGCGCTAGCCTCAAGGTGTACGGCAATATGCAGGCGATCACCGCCAAACACTGATCCTGCCGCGTTTTGCACATATATTAGCGCACCAGATTCTGACTCCATGGGCAAAACGGCGGTAGTCGTCAACGGGTAGCGCTGTTGTCGTGCAGCAAGTCGCGTTCGACCATGTCGATCACGAGCAAAGCGCAACGACAGCACTCCGTTGCCCATCAAGGTTTCCGCCCAAACAGCGCGCTATGGACAATTTGTTCAAAAACGAGCTGCACACCCTCGCCATTTCGCAGATCGGTAAATACTGAAGCGCGATCGGGACGTGCTGCGGCTACGTCCGCTCTGAAACGCGTCATATCGACATCGACATGAGGTGCTAAATCGATCTTATTGACGACTAGCAGGTCTGCCCTTAACAGGCCTAACCCATTCTTCCGAGGAATGTCGTCTCCGCCGGCAACATCAATGACGAAAGCCCACCAGTCCACGAGCTCGCTAGAAAATGTAGCGGCTAGATTATCTCCCCCGCTTTCGATGAGAATCACGTCAGGCTGAAAGCGCTGCTCCAGCCAAGCTGCTGCCTCAAGATTTACCGAAGGGTCCTCGCGGATAGCAGTATGCGGGCAGGCCCCGCTTTCAACCCCAAGAACCCGCTCAGGATCGATGAGGCCGGAGCGCTGAACACGTTCTGCGTCCTCGTGAGTAACCAGATCATTAGTGATCACGGCGACAGAGATACCTCGCGCGGCGAACAAGGGGAGCAATCGCTCGACCAGGCGCGTCTTGCCACTGCCTACCGGCCCTCCGAAACCTAAACGCACTGCAGTCAAAGGTTTGCACTCCTTATTTCAACATATATGATTGGCCGAGAGAGACCTGCGATGTGGGAGGGCTGTCGATGGCCTGTCCATCGATGTAAACCCGAAAGTTCTCAGGGTCGACGTCGATTTTAGGTAACACATCATTCAGCACCATATCGCGTTTAGTGAGACGGCGCGTGTCGGCCACTGGACGCAAGGTAGCTTTCAAATCGAGTCGCTGGGCCACCCCGGCTGCGATGGCAGATGGAGAGACAAAACGCACGCCGAGTGACTGCGGAGCGCGACCAAAGTACCCCCACATCGGGCGATAACGCACTGGTTCGCAGGTCATAAGAGAAGCGTTAGCCTCGCCCAAGGGAGCCCAGACAGGGAAGCCAGATTTCAGTACTAGTTCCGGTTTGATGCCAAAGCTGTCCGGCTTCCAAAAAATAAGGTCTGCGAGCTTTCCAGGCTCAATCGAGCCCACTTCATCTGCGATGCCGAACATAAGAGCAGGATTGATAGTATATTTGGCGATATAGCGACGAATTCGGAAATTGTCCGCATCGCTGCCACTATCCTCGGGCAAAGCGCCCCGTAACTCACGCATGGTGTCAGCAAGCTGCCAACAGCGAGCGATGGTTTCACCGATGCGCCCCATCCCCTGGCTGTCGGAACCGATCGCGCTGATCGCTCCCATGTCGTGCAAAACGTCTTCGGCGCCAATGGTTTCTTTTCGAATACGACTTTCCGCAAACGCCACGTCCTCAGGCAAACGTGGATTGAGATGATGGCTCGTCATCGCCATGTCGAAATGTTCATCAAAGGTGTTGATGGTGAATGGATTCGTAGGGTTCGTAGATGAGGGCAGTACATTCGATATGCCGCACATGCGAATAATGTCTGGCGCGTGCCCACCCCCGGCGCCCTCGACGTGATAGGCGTGAATGCACCGTCCGGCCATGGCGCGCAGAGTGTGCTCTACAAATCCTGACTCGTTTAGAGTGTCTGCGTGCAAGTGGATCTGCCCACCGCCGATCTCCGCGGCCTTCAAGGCGGCATCGATGATGGCCGGAGTCGCCCCCCAATCCTCGTGGATTTTCAAACCCGCTGCGCCTGCAGCAAGCTGTTCGAGCAGAGGCTCGACGGCATGCGAGGCCGCCTTTGCAATGAAACCGAAGTTTATCGGAAAGGCCTCAGCTGCTTGAAGCATTAGCCCCAGGTTAGTTGTGCCTGTCGACGCAATGGGAACCGTAGTGGGTCCGAGCCCTCCTCCCATCAGCGTGGTGATCCCCGCCGAAAGAGCTTCATCCACCTGTCCCGGATCTATAAAATGCACGTGGCAGTCGATTCCGCCCGCCGTAACGATATGTCCTTCCGCGGCCCGGATATCCGTGTTCACGCCCACCGTGAGCCCTGGCGTTACGCCATCCATAAGATTGGGGTCGCCAGCCTTGCCGATTCCTACGATCCGGCCATTCTTAATGCCGATGTCGGCCTTGATAATGCCCGCAACGGCATCAATGATCAGAGCGTTGGTTATGATCAGGTCCAAAATGCCGTCGGCAGCGGTCAGCACACCGTCACAACCGGTGCCCCCTCGTACCGTCTTGCCCGCGCCAAAGACTAACTCATCGCCCCCTACACAGAAATCGCGCTCCACCTTCGCCCAGAGGCCAGTGTCGCCTAGCCGTACGCAGTCTCCTTCCGTAGGACCGTACAGTGATACATATCTAGAGCGTTCAATAGACTGAGCCATACCCTACTCCTGTAAAAAACTTTCCAAACGGATCATCGCGGCAGAGCGCACGGTTGGGTCATCCAAGGCCCCGTTCACCAGGCCTGCCAGACCATATACAACTCGGGCTCCCCCAATAGCCACCAAGTCAACCAGGCGGGTGTCTCCCGGCTCGAAGCGCACCGTGGTTGCAGCTGGGACGTCGAGCCGGAACCCGTAGGCGGCGGCACGATCGAAGCGCAGGGCTGGATTGACCTCGAAGAAGTGATAGTGCGATCCAAGCTGAATGGGCCGGTCCGCGGTGCTTTGGACACGCAAGGTCACCGTTGGCCGATCCGTATTGATTATCACCGGCTGCTCACCCAGGCGCCAGCGGGGCCTGTGAGGCGCGCCAGGGACAGTGGATTTGCCTGGGCCGATGGGGTCGTGTATGCAAACCAGCTTTTGACCGTCCGGGAAGAAACCCTCGACCATGACAGCATCGAGGCGCTCTGATACCCCTTCCATCACGTCGTCTTCAGTCAACAGCCCGGACGCGATCGAAACCATCTCGGTAACAGTACCTCCTCCGCGCGCACCTTCGCAGACGGTATCCGCAATAATCGCGCGTGCCTCGGGCTCGCTGAGTAAAAGGCCGCGCGCCTGGCGCGATCGCGCCAGTTCAGCAGCCTGGCGCAAAAGAAGTCGATCCACCTCACGGGGCAGTAAACGCATCATTCTCTTCCTGTCTTGGTCGGCCTGCTTGCGCCTTTAACACCGTAGTGGCCGTTTTGAAACCATAACCACATGGTCCGTCTCGAATGCCGGTCAAACGGCCAGGTGATTCGAGAGAGTTTGGGTCGAGGCAACATCATCAACGTTCCCTTGTTCTACAATCTCGCCGAGCTTGAGCACCATAAAGCGGTTAGCGACCGATAGCGCAAAGTCGAGGTTCTGCTCCACAAGCAAGACCGCAATGCCCAGCTCATCCCGTGCTCGGATAAGGACCTCGCCCATGCGGTCGACCATCGCAGGCTGCAACCCTTCACTGACTTCGTCAATAAGCATCAACTTTGGCTGGGCGATTAGGCCACGCGACATCAACAGCATCTTTTGCTCGCCCCCAGACAACGTTCCGGCCCGCTGTTTTAGGCGCTCGAGCATTCGGGGGAAAAGGGTTTCGAGAGAAGGCAGGCGCTCGTGGAAAAGCCGGTTCGAAGCTACGCCCAGCCGGAGATTCTCTTCGACCGTCAGATCGGGAAAGAGCGTGTGCTCTTGGGGGGTATGAGCCACACCGGAGCGTGCCATCATGTGCGGTCGGATGTTCGTAACATCATCCCCGTCCAGCGAGACAGTACCGCTGAACGGACTTACGAAGCCCATGATTGTTTTCAGCAGGGTGGACTTACCCATACCGTTCTTTCCTAGCAAAACGACTATCTCGCCCTTGGAAACGCCCAGTGAAATGTTTCGCAGTACAGCAGCTGTGCCGTAACCACTGGTAAGCCCCTGGACGCTCAGAAGCTCTTGGTTCATGCTACCGCCTCCTTTTGTAGGCCTGTATAGGCAGCTTTAACCAAGTCCGACGCCACTACCTCTTCAACAGTCCCTTCCATCAAGATCGCACCTTGATGCAAAACGACCACTCGATTGCAGATAGCACGCACGAAGTCGAGATCATGCTCTATAAGCATAATGCACAAGCCGAATTCCCGCGTCAGGCGCGTGAGCACCGCGCCGATGGCCATGCGTTCAGGCCGGGTCAAGCCTGCAGTGGGCTCGTCAAGTAGGAGTACTGAAGGCTCAGTTGCCAGCACCATCGCCAGTTCCAGTCCCCGCTTCATTCCGTGCGATAAGTTGCGCGTCTCCTCCGCTAGCATCTTATCGAGGCCCGTGGTCTTCAGAATGTCTAGCGCTGGATGGGGAAGCGAAACGGTTTCGCGCCTGTCGAACAACTTTGCACCATCGATTCGATAACGAGCCAACTGGAGGCATTCACCGACGGTTAGAGTGTCGAATAGATTTGTATTCTGGAAACTGCGTCCCACCCCAAGTCCAACGATATCTTGGGGCGAGCCCCGCGCTATTTCGACGTTGTTGACTCGAACAGCACCGCCGGTGCGCTCGTTGCCATCACTAATGCAACGCATCAATGTCGTCTTACCAGCCCCGTTGGGTCCAATAATTCCTAGCAGCTCAGTGCCGTGCGCATCCAAGTTCACATCACGCAGGACCTGTAAGCTCCCATAACGACGAGATACTTGACTGAGGCATAGGGGCGGCGCATCTCCGAAAGATGCATGCAGCATCCGGCCCGCGGGTGCCGGGCTAAGCCTGATCGCGTGAATTTTCTGGACACGCTTGGGCCTCAGCTTACGCCATAATGCGCCTATCAACGGCGCCAGCCCTCGGGGCAGGAGCACAATGACCAAAACAAAAGCGACGCCTGTCAAAAGCTTCCAGACAAAAGGCATAGCGCCGGATAGCCATGAGGAGATTGTATCGATCCCGATCGCCGCAAAGACCGGCCCCAGTAACGTGGCCCTTCCGCCGAGTGCGGTCCAAATAAGTAGCTCCGTGCCCAGCTGAAATCCTGCCATTTCGGGAGCAACAACATTGGAGAAAGCCGCATAGCCGAAGCCCGCTACAGACGCCACCATCCCGGCGAATACCATCAACATAGTCTTGATGCGAGAGACGGGGATGCCCAGATAGGCGCTACGCTCTTCGTTCTCACGTATGGCTATGAGGACCCTACCAAAATCGCTACGCACCAAAAGCCAGCCGGCCGTAGTCGTGAGCACCAAAAAGCCCCCTGCAATCCAGAACCAAACTTTCAAGTCCCAGTAATATGTAGGGAATCCTGAAAGCCCGCTCGATGATCCCGTAAAGCTGCCTCCTGAATATATTATCTGGGTCAGCACAATGGGCAATGCTAGCGTTATTATGGAAGAATACAGAGGCGACGAACCATGAAAGAAAGCCAGCCATCCAACAGCAGCAGCAACGATTGCAGCCGTGCCAAGCGCAACAGCGAGCGCGGCAAGTGCCCATCCAGGGCCGAAACCGTAATGGGTAAAGATCAGCCCGCAGGCATAAGCTCCAATGCCGAAAAAGGCCGACTGACCGAATGTTAGAACACCCGTATAACCCCAAAGTATGTCGACAGTCATCACCACTGCCGCCACAAACAATGTACGGATCAAAATATTTGTCAGATAGACATCGAGGAAGAGCGGCGCTACAGCGATGATGGCCAAGCCTGAAAGGCACCCAATCAGTGCAGCACGATGTGTGTAAGACATAGAAAGGCGATTATCAGGCACGGCTAAACCCCTTCGGCTTTAAACGCAGAATCAGTGCGGCAAGAACAACGATAGTCATGCCGCCGAGAATGGGACTGATGTAGGTGCTGACAAGGACCTGCGATCCACCAAGTAGCAGCGAAGCGACCAACAAGCTCGGAAACGAAACGCCCGAAATCATCACTAACATAAAGCTGTTCACCAACCAAGGCAGCCCCATGTTTGGATCCACCGAGAGCAATGGGGTGATTAACGCTCCGGCTGCGCACGCTAGTCCTGCACCCAAGCCGAAAGTTATGGATCGAACATTCGCACTATCTATACCTAAGCCCCTAGCCAGCGGTTCATTGGCAATGACCGCACGTGCATTCAATCCGAAGCGGGTGAAACTCAACAAAGCACTAAGCGCAACTGCCAACACTATGGCAACAGCTAGCATGGCCAGCCGATATCCAGAGTATTCATTTCCAAAAACATCTATCGTACCTAGAATCGGTGAGGGCGCGAACTGCACGCCCCGCCCGAAAGTCAATGCAAATACTTGCCCGATGACAATGCCTAGCCCCCATGTGGCCAATATCGCGTCCAAGGGCCGATGATAGAGCGGTCTGATAATGGTTCGTTCAATCACCAGCCCCGCCAAGAATCCCAAGACGGCCGCCGCCGGGACAGCAAGCCATGGGTTGAGGCCAGCAGCGCCGACAAGATAAGCTATGTATCCGCCAGTGGTCAAAAATGCTCCATGAGCAAAATTGATGAGTTTCATTACACCGAGGATGATCATGAGGCCCGTCGAAACCACGAACAAAATTGCGGCGGTCGTCAAAATGTCAAACGCTAAAGCCTCCACGTTGTGGTCTCCCGTTACTTGTTAGCGAATTGCGGACACTGTTCGCCCGGGTCAACTTTTGGGATCGATTTGACGAGCTGAACTGAACCATCAGCAGCGACGCGGCCCAAATACATATTGAGCGACGCATGACGTTGCTTATTCATGATGACGGAGCCGCGGGGCCCTTCCACTGTCACTTCCCCTAGCGCTTGTATAACAGCAGCAGAATCAGTCGAACCGGCCTTTTCGACAGCCGCCGCGTACGCATATATGGCTTCGTACTGCGGCACCGACAACTCGTTCGGCGTCTCGGTGCTGCTTCCAAACTTCTTCTCGATCGCCTCAAGGAAGGCTTTATTCGCTTCAGTCTCTAGGCTTGAGAGGTAAGATGCGACAATGTATATCCCCTCGGCGTTATCCCCCATGCTTTTGGCTGTGCCTTCATCGAGGGCGTAGTTACCATAGGGGATCGAGATACCTGCAGCGCGCAGCTGCCTGGTGAGCGTCACGTTTGGCGCGCCGCCGGCCGTTGACGTAATCAAGGCGTCCGGATTGGCCGAACGTAGTTGAGAAATGATTGCGGTCCAATCTGATCCATCCATCGGCAAGTACGCCTCGCCCACCACACTGCCTCCCTTACTCTCGACGTACTCTCGAGTGTACTGCAGCATGCCGCGACCAAAGGCATAATCGCTGCCGATCAGGAAAAACTTCTTGGCCTCGTTCTCGCCCATAAAATGGTCGACAACCGGGGCGACCTGCTGCTCTGGCACCCAGGCATTGATGTACATCCAAGGAGAGCATGAGCGCCCTTCGTAAAATGATGTATAGATGAGGGGGACCCTGCCGCGATTGACGATTGGTAAGCCAGCATTTCTGGCAGCCGTAGTTTCCATTGCTACGATGCCGTCAACTTTCCGTTGAAAAACGAGACTGTCATAGGCGCGCTGAGCGCCTTGGGCTCCTGATCCATCATCAGCAATTTCAAGCCGCAGCTGACGCCCCAAGATTCCCCCTTGAGTATTTATCTCCTCGACAGCTAACTCCGAGGCTTGGACGACCGAAGGTGCAACGACGCTATTAGCGCCGCTTAGACCTACTGGTATACCTATTTTTATAGGGTCGGCTGCATATGCTGAAGCTCCCACCGATAGACCGATACCAATTAAAAGTGCACGTATCTTCATTGCTCTGCCTCTAACTTTGTCAGGTTAATCTGGATATCTGCGCCTAAATTCTCGCCGTATACATCTGTTCGTCTATCTGTTAGCGGGTGATTGACACTGCTCCAGCTGCGTTCGCGCCTAGGGTCCATATCCACCTCCCCGATGAGGATCTTTTCTTCACTTTCAGAGCACGGCCCGGCTACAGGCCAGCCTGAACGATTGATGATTACACTATTCCCTAAGAATCGTTGCCCACGCTCGATGCCCACCCTGTCAGCGCATGCAATGACTATCGAATTACTGTGAGCCGCGGCCATATGAAGAATGTTTGCCATTATTGGGTGGCCTGCCGGTTGCTCTGGCATGGGCACCCAGTTGGTTGGCACACATACTATCTCTGCACCTTGGCAAGCCGACAGACGAAACATCTCGGGGAACCAACCGTCATAACAAATAACGACACTGATCCGGCCCACTAGAGTATCGAACACGGGTAGACCACGGTCGCCCGGCTCGAAATAGAGCTTTTCATCTGCCCATAAGTGAAGCTTGCGGTAAACCCCTAGCACTCCTGAAGGGTCGATGATAACTGCGCTGTTATAGAGACAATTTCCGTCGCGCTCTACTAGCCCGGCGACGATTGTCACTTCTAGCCGGCGAGCTGCTTCGACCCACGCATTAGTAGTAGGCCCTTCAGGCACACGCTCGGATAATGTAAGAGTTTCTTTCCGCGACTGAAATATATAGCCGGTGCTGCATAACTCTGGCAAAACTATCAAGCGAGCGCCGTAGCCGGCAGCCTGCTCAATCAGGTCGATGCTGCGTGTGACGTTGTGCTCGACCTCGCCAAACTTTGGTTCAAACTGGATGCAAGCAATTTTTAGCTTTTGTGGGCTCTGGTCGGGACCAGAGTGACTAAGGGTACTAAGCATCAGATCAGCTCCTCCGACCGGTCGCGCGCCGAAATAGCGCACTACAAAACCAGAACACAACCGCTACCGCTTCATAAGGAATAATTGAATTTCCGGGATGATCACTGAATATTTCGCCAACCGGTATATCAAACGAATCAAAACGATAGCTGCGCGTTCCTGACACAAGCAACGGGCGTGCCACCTTGGAAAGCGAATGAAACATTCTTGATTTTGGGGCCTTTACGACCGAAAGTACGCGAAACGATAGGCTGTTTCGATTGCGTCTTCCTAGGCGGCCGCGCCGATTTAGGTGAAGCGACGCACTGCAGTGGCACATTGATCGCCAAGGTTGCGTTCAAAAGATGCACGGCGTACGACCTCTACCGCATCTTGCGCGAGGAGCTGGGTTAACGGCAGCGCCGTCGCCAGTTTCCTTTCCTAGAGCATTCAAAGGTATTCACCCCACCGGGCAGAAAGTTGACGATGTTTACATGCATGTTCCCCTTTGCCGAAACCCATGTAATGGAGCACGGCCTGTGCGTGTTGGAAGGCAAGGCGGTGTGCCTGCTGAACAAGGATTGGGTCGAGTTGAAGGCCGGCGACTAGGCGACTATATGTGGCTGCGCGCCCTCTGTGCGCAAGCTTGCTATGCTGGTGGTCCAGGCCCGTTCCGCTATCTGCTGTACAAGGATGTGAACCGGCATATGAAACTGCCGAGCTACGGCCGCTGACAGGAACAAGCTTATTGATGATGGGCCAATCTCTAATAAAACTTCGCTGTTGCCGCTATAATGTTTGCTGCCTTCGGCGCCTTGAGCAGCGTCGCCGGACCGAGTACTTCATGATCAACAGTGAGCGCTCTCGCCGTTACATGGTTCGGTCAAGCCCGTGCCTCTATGAGAGGATGCCGGAACGCTCGTTAGCATCTTGCGAGCCGGGGCGACAGTGACTAGGGATCTAGCGTTGTTCTGTGACGAACTTTTGCCTGATGCGTGAGGGCTTCCGGGACAGCCCGCCGGAGAGTCGCCCAGCAGCGAGCGGCGAGCGGTCTCTGATAATTGCTTACGCCGGCGACGGGCCCTAGTCCAAACACCCCAGCTTCCTGGGCGGCCCTGCTGTTGCTTTTCTCGGTGTCGGCAACTGCTCCGCGGCCTGCCACTCAGGTATAATGGGAACGTCACGCACGACTCGCCCCAAAACAGTGTAGCCCGTCTCCAAACACCTTTGTTGCGACCTTACATATATAGCTCGTTCGATAAAGAAAGTCTGCCCGAGCAGCCGGGTCGTCACGATGTATTTCATACACGGGGTTTTCGGATATATGTGCTCGCCCGGATGCAGATGCCACCGGAAGCACAAGGGCGCTTGCCCACGCCTCCTGAACGCGGTTGTAGTTGTTGTTTCTTCCGAGCTCGAACATGCCCAACGAGGAGTATGCATCCTTATTTAGCATGATCGCGAGGTGGTAATGCGGCCTTCCCCGCTCCCCTATCTCGCGACACCATACATAGTGAACTCCGCTTTGATGCGCCGTTCCGCAAACCTTCTGCGCCATGGCACGGTTATGCCGTATTTTCGCTTAGAAAGATGCGATGAAGCGGCCTAGTACAGCGTTAGTAAAAGCATCATGGGGTAGCACGCCGTTCAACGGAAGAATGCAGGTCCACTCTAAAAGCAAATATGCAAGGCGGTTACAGGAGCTGAGTGCAACACGGTTATTGAATTGAAGCTGGAGCATCATGCCGCATAGCCATAGCTTCCTGCATCACCTCGTCCATAACCTCGATCGGACACTTGAAGTCGAAGCGCTTACGGGGGCGCATGTTCAGTTGCAGTGCGATGGCATCCAGTTCCTCCTGGCTATGCACCGACAAGTCCGTGCCCTTGGGCAGGTACTGGCGGATCAGGCCATTGATGTTTTCGTTACTGCCGCGCTGCCAAGGGCTGTGCGGGTCGCAGAAGTAAATCGCCACCCCGGTCTGCTGGGTGATTTCAGCATGCCGCGCCATTTCTCGGCCCTGGTCGTAGGTCATGCTCTTGCGCATCGCCAGCGGCATGCCATTGAGCGCTGCACTGAAGCCTTCCATCGCCGAGGTCGCCGTCGCGTCGTTCATCTTCACCAGCATCAGGTAGCCACTGGTGCGCTCCACCAGCGTACCTACAGACGAGGCGTTGGCCTTGCCCTTGATCAGGTCGCCTTCCCAATGCCCTGCCAGTGGGTGAGCTGCGTAAGGAGCTGATCATCTGTCTGCGCCAAGGCAAGACGACGCGCCGGCCGCGCTCTGGTGGCGTGGATCGGCGCGGCCAGATCCCCGAGATGGTCAGTATTCATGTGCGCCCGCCGGAGATTGAAGACAGGCTGATGCCGGGGCATTGGGAAGGCGACCTCATCAAGGGTAAGGCCAACGCCTCGTCCGTCGGTACGCTGGTGGAACGCACCAGTGGCTACCTGATGTTGGTGAAGATGAACGACGCGACGGCGACTTCGGCACTGGAAGGCTTCAGCGCCGCGCTCAATAGCATGCCGCTGGAGATGCGCAAGAGCATGACTTACGACCAGGGCCGAGAAATGGCGCGGCATGCTGAAATCACCCAAAGAACCGGCGTGGCGATCTACTTCTGCGACCCGCACAGCCCCTGGCAGCGCGGCAGCAACGAAAACATCAACGGCCTGATTCGCCAGTACTTGCCCAAGGGCACAGACCTGTCGGTACATAGCCAGGAGAAGCTGGACGCCATTGCGCTGCAACTGAACATGCGACCGCGCAAGCGCTTCGACTTCAAATGCCCCATCGAGGTGATGGGAGAGGTCATGCAAAACTCCATGGCAATGCGGCATGATGCTCCGGCTTCAATTCAATAACCGTGTTGCACTCAGCTCCTGCAACCGCCCTGTATCTGCACGCGGTAAACGTGATTATGCAGTTTACGGGCTTTGGTATAAAGGCAGTGGATCTGCACCTTTCTGGCGAGCCTCCTCAAAGTTATGAAGTAAGGCTTTGGTCTCCTCTGATTGCTGGATGAGGTGATTACTGCGCAGTATCCTCCAGGCCAAGTTTGGGTGTGACATGTTCTGATCGAAGAACACCAATGGCTTCCCCGTCTCCAACGCTCCAAACTCGTCGAGCGTTCTGTAGGCCTGCATGTTCCAGCTAAGTTTCGTCAGTTCGTTAGCCACCCAGTTCGCTTCTATTGAGGTCGTGAAATCAGAGGTGGACCGCGACCACTCGCGTACAAGCTCAGCCGCGAACTCATCTGCTGCTTCTTCCCTAGCTTTAGCAAGAGCCGGCTCGGTGTTCAACTGCGAAAGACTGCCATTAGAGAACTCGGCACCTGTAGTATTTTTGCTCAGGTGGCCGACTTCATGAAGCAGCATAAACGTCAGCAGATGCTTTGATTCAAGCGTCATGCGCCCCGAACCTTTGGAGTGGGCGTTCAGCCATGCCTCGAATGCTGGTAGGTTTACGAAAACGCACGTGCAGTCTCGCGGGACCACCGCTGGCGTTGAGATAGCTCCAGCAGGCGACTTCACCAGGTAAACGGGTACTGACTGGGCATCGCCTTCATTCCACGTCCAGGAAGGAGTGAGTGTTGGACCATTAGCCTTGGTCATCAGGTTTGCAGACTTAATCGCAGATTCGAGAAGCGGCCGCTCAGCGTTGGTGTGCTGCAACCCGCGAAGGGCCACTGGATCATGATCTGCAGCTACCAACAGTATCGAATTACCAAGCATGCTGATCCCTGCGACAAACACGATAGCGTGAGATAAGCTTTTTCGGGTGTAGAAAGAGAGCAGTGTGCGTGAGCCATTCTGGTTTTTTAGTGTCAATTTCTCGATGTGCATGGTGCGGTCGCTCTAATCTCGGCACAGGTGACAAGGAGAGTAGGCATGGTGAGTCATACTGCATTGGTTGTTGCGGCCTTTTTGGTGTGTTGGCAACTGGCACACGCGGCAGAGGGAACGAAAGAAAGGCCAGAGCCCCCACCCGACACAGTGCCATCTCTTGAACAGGCGAACCCTCCAGTTTCATGCATCGGCTGCGACCAGCCATTCGATACAAGCACCCATAAGCAGGTGCTCGAGGGCTTGGCGAACAATCCTTACCTCGCCGAGCTACGCAAAGCCCTCTACCAGCAGGACATCATCCACCAGTTTGAATCCAAGGCACATTTTGACAACTGCGACTTTGATTCGGCGACTACTTACGTAACGAGCTTACTAGATGAGGCAAGCAGCTACGTCGAAAGAGCGCAGAAGGCCAAAGACGTGGGTGATCTGGCAAAAATGAAGGATGCTGCTGCCAGTGCGTTCTTTTCCATAGGACAAGCCCTGCATGCTGTGCAAGACTTCTATGCGCACACCAATTATGTCGAAATGCGGGCGCCGAAAGCCCGAAAGGTTACGGACATTGAAGTCATCGCTCCGTGGAAGCCTAAGGGGCGTGATCGTATTAAAGAGCTTCGCAAGGAAGGTCTCTACTCTGGATACGTTTTCTGGGGTGTGCCGCAGCTGTGTCCAGCTGACACAACGTCGCATGGCGATCTGGCGAAGGACACCGCTACCACTAAAAGCGGGGCGAAGAAACTTCCTAACCTTCAAAATATCAACCAGTACAAGGTGGCGGTGTTTTTGGCCAGGGAGGCTTCGTTGGGGCTTATGGAGGACGCCTTCAACAGGTGGCCGCTTTTGAAGCAACTCAATGGCAAGCATGTAGCGTTCGAGACGTTTGTAGACCGTCGTAGCATCGGCGAGACGCACTGAATATGGGCGTGAGTTGGAAGGTGCTCGTTGCCTGCGGACTGCTTTGCTCTCTCTCAGCCAACGCGCAGATGATTCCAGGTTGTCGGTTGGACAGTTCTTCGGCCGCATTGGTTGAACAGACCATTAACCGAGCTGCCCAGGCCTACCGGGAGCTCGGAAAGGCACTGCCTTTCGATACTGTCGTCGTGAACCCGCGGGCAGCGTTAATTGAGGGACGTACTCTAACTGCCTATATCGTTACCAATGCCAATTCAGATGGAATTGACGCTTATGGCTGTGCTACTCAAGCAGTCACGAAGGATGCCCCCTTAGACGAGCTGAGCGTACGTGGCGGCTGTCTGATTGTTGCTGCTGAGAGACTAGAGCTTCGTTGCTCTTCAAGTGCGGTGGCGCTGTTTGGAGATATCGGTGAAAAACTGGGTCGAGCCAATCCGGCGCTGCTGTATGTGCTCGCTCATGAGCTTGGCCATGTCTATCAACGGCAGGCTGGCGAGTACGAAGGTCGAGTCGCTCAACTCGAACTAGCTCAAGATCGCGAAGCCAAGCTTCAAGCACTGCAAGACTCATGCGACCCGGTCTCAACCAAAAGGGAGGAGGATGCTGATGCCTATGCCCTAGACGTAATGAAGCTACTGCTGCCAGAGCCGCCGTATCGGGAGCCGCTCTTCTCGCATCGTGGCTCGCTTCTGTGGAATGTTGATCAGCTCGTTCTGGCAGCCAACGCATGGCAGCAATCCTCGCTGGCGCAGGAATTCATTAGTCGCCCAGTGGTGCATGAGACCTTTGTGCCAACGGAGTTCCCTACGCCTGAGGCTACTGTCGAAGCGAAAGCCCGCAAGTTCGTTTGTGAAGTTATGACCGGGAAGTCTGGAACAATTTATCACCCTCTACAGTCAGCGACGCACCCTTCGCTCGATCAACGGATGGGACGTATTGCTGACGCAATGAGGCCAATCTCAGTCTCTTTGCCGAATGACACCAACAAGACTCAATTTGCGTCGGTCGCAAAGCTCCAAAGCGACCTAGGCCCAATCTTCAGCCAAATCTATCGGGAAACGGCGGTCTATATGGAGTCAATGCAGGCGGCTATTTGCACGGTGGTCAATTCGCCTGAACCCCCAGCCTGCGATTAGGAACGTGGGTTTCGAGTAGGCTATTCCTGCTTCAGTGCTTCCATCGTTTCGGGAGCGAGAGGACGTTCCAAGGCGACGTCATCTGCGGTGGAATTGCTGGTGCCCTCTAGCTCTACCCTGTCGCGACTCCTGTATCGATCCCTACTGATTTGGAACTACAAAAGACCCGGCAAAGCCGGGCCTAAATTTAGTGGAACGAGCCTACGACCGCTTAGCTTGTACATTCAGTCGATCGGAACCACCTTCAGCTATACGCTGGAAACCTGGGGTGCGATCGGAACCACCTTCAGCTACACGCTGGAAACCTGGGGTGCGATCGGAACCACCTTCAGCTACACGCTGGGAACCTGGGGTGCGATCGGAACCACCTTCAGCTACACGCTGGGAACCTGGGGTGCGATCGGAACCGTTTTCCGAAATGGGAGCGCTCACAACGCCACTACGCGACTGGCCAATCAGAGTCTGTTCTTTTTGGCTGTACGCCGCAAAGGTGTTCGCACTGAATGCCACGATAGCGACGCTGATAACTACTGATTTGATGGATTTCATGGCGGCAACTCCAGAGACTATGTGAGTTGTGGGTGCCGCAGCTACGATGTGCGCTGCTGACCCCGCAGAAGGACCTCCTTGCTGCATGGGGTTAGATTAATTTTTCGTATGAGGAAGCGTTACATGGTAAGTGCCGCCTTTTTGCCTAATCCTCTCGCAGTATCGAATCCCGCCCCTCACCGTTTACAAGCTGCCGGTCTTTCTCATGCTATCCAGGAGCAAAAGCTCGAACCTAGGGACTATCCGAACATGGATTCGTGGAAAGCGCCTCCGGTTCGATATCGACCAAACCGTTGTTTCACTATCGAATTTCTTCCAGCGCGATTACTAGCTAGTCGCTGGGGCCAATCAGGATCGTTGCCCAGACGCCGTCACCGAGCCGAAACTATGTGCCACTGCGCACGGTGGTGCGCTTGCCCGGAGTATGCCGCAGGGTAAGTTCTCTGGACTAAGCAAACTCCTGTCGACCCATCACGTGTTCATCAAGGGACTAGCGGCTTGGCGGCTGGATGATTATTAGGTGACGGCGGTGAAGATCGTCTACTGCGGACCGGCCAAGGCCGGGTTGGACCCGCGCCATCTAATCACGCTGTACGCGCTACCTTCCTGCACAAGTAACAGAACCGCACGGCATGCCCGAGGACACCTCCTTCGTCCACCTCATCACCTGCGGAGGCGACCTGAAGCACGTTCTACTACTTCCAGCACTGAAGGCCGTCGTTCATTAGAGCTATGGCTTGCTGAAATGACTGGTACCTGCGGTTCTGCTGAAGATCGTGATGATCATCGGTATGTCCTGGATGGCTGCGCCAGATGCTCAATGTCCCAAAAGTCCCGAAAACACTGCCCTCAGTCCGGAACAGGCCAAGGCCTGCGGTAACGCGGGCGACACGCAGCGTCGCACCGTGACCACTATGATTGGCCAGCTCAAGGAAATACGCAGCAAGATGCTGTCGCTGAAGAGTCGCAACGAGACGTTGAAAAACGAAGTCAGCCTTTCCCTCAAACCGGCGAAAGGCGCGAGATTAATCTAGAAGTGCTCGCGGGCGGCCAAAGCCAAGGACGGCTCTATCTTCACTTCCTCCGGATGACGGCTGAAAGCCTCATAAACTAAGCCATTCGTCTCAAGCTCTTGCCTTCAGAATGTAGCCCCTTGAATAGGGGGGTGGGGTATGCCATTCTCTGCGCCACTTATATAGGTAGGGGGGTATACGATGAGCCATCTTGCAGCCGAGAAAGGGGCGCTGCTCAAACGCGTCAAACGTATTGCCGGGCAGGTTCAAGCAATCGAAAAAGCACTGGTGGATGAGGCGGACTGCGCAGCAACACTTTTTCTCGTGGCTTCGGCCCGAGGCGCGATGAACGGACTCCTGGACGAGATAATCAAGGACCATGCCTGGGCTCATGTGGCAGCCCCTTCCCTTACTGATGAAGAGCGCAGCAAGGGAATGGAAGAACTCCTAGAAGCGATTCAGCGGTATTCGAAATGATCTCGGACATCCAACCAATGAGCACCTCAACATTACCCCACGATCATGTTTTTCTCGGTGCCTCTCATGAAGAGAATGCCAAGCGCACGCTTGGGGTGGTCTTACTGACCGTTGTGATGATGGTGGGTGAGATTGCCGCTGGCTACATCACTGGATCGATGGCGCTGCTTGCTGATGGTTTCCATATGGCCACGCACGCTGGTGCGCTCGGTATAGCGGCAGCCGCGTATGCTTACGCAAAACGCCACGCCAATAACGCCCAGTTCAGCTTCGGAACCGGCAAAGTCGGTGACCTTGGTGGATTTGCTTCGGCGCTCATCTTGGGCCTGGTTGCCCTGGCAGTCGGTGCCGAGTCAGTCGTCCGTCTGTTTCAACCCAATGATGTCCAGTTCGGCATGGCTATCGGCATCGCGGTAATTGGCTTGCTGGTGAACATCGTAAGCGCACTGCTGTTGGGGCACGGGCACGGGCACGACCATGATCACGGACATAACCATCCTCACGATCACGCTCCTGGGCACAGCAGCGGGGATAACAATCTGCGGTCGGCCTATGTACACGTCCTTGCCGATGCCCTGACCTCGGTGCTGGCAATCGTGGCATTGTTGGCGGGCAAATACCTTGGGTGGGGCTGGTTCGACCCTGTGATGGGTATTGTGGGGGCTATGGTTATTGGGCGTTGGTCATGGAATCTAATGAAAGTGACTTCCGGCGTCCTCCTGGACAAAACCGATGACCACATAGTGCAGGAAATCCGCGACTTCCTTGAACAACCGGGTGATGTCCAGATCTGCGACCTGCATGTTTGGCGCGTAGGACCCGACGCTTACGCGGTTATCGTCAGCGTCGTTGGTGGAGTAACCAATGTTGCAACTATTCGTGAACGGTTGCTACCGGTTCATGAAATACGGCATCTGACGGTGGAGATCCACCAAGCCTAATGAATGGGGTGCAGGTCGCAATTGCGGCGTACACCCCATGCTTCACTGCCTCACTCCCAGCTAACTCCTCAATGACTTCGTAGATCGATCCCCCCTTTATTCCACTCTTTCGGTTGAAAAGCGATCTTTGCGTCAGTTGCGGCCCCTCCAATGGTTTTTTGATAGCGTTCGGCTCCTCCCCCCCCCCGATAGGCAAAAAGTCACGGCGAGTTTAACGTCTCAATGATAGAGAAAACCGATTGATGGTGCGCTCGCCAACACGCTCTAGCTCAGCTTAAAACAAACATCAGCAGTTCCGCGCCCTCATCAGAGAGCACCCTCGCCTAGCCAGCTAGACCTACGCAATGCGTTTTTCCAGGGGCCACGCGAATAAAAACGATAGCCACTCGCTCCCCTTTGAGCTGCCTCACTCTTTACGAACAATTTTTTCAATGACTAGGTGCGACGAACACTGCACAATCGTATGCTTTACTTGGAAAAACCTGAATGTGTCACAGCCAGGAGCTATTCAAGCTTTTTGGGGATCCAAACAAACGCGATGCCCCATCACACCACAACTGAAAACCTAACACACGCCTATGCACTTTGGACGTCAAGCGACAGCTATCGTGCATTGAGAAATTCCAGCCACTGAAAAGGAAAAATCATGATTGTCCAACCTACCCCTGGTGTATTAGGCCTTTTTTTTACACTCAAAGGATCCATTGTTAGACGCATCGCGACACGATGCCTGATGATTGCCATCTTGGCGTCCTTGATAGTTTTGATCGAGAGTCGTCATCCTGAATATTTTTTACATGTTAGCGCAACACCATTCACCCTACTTGGCCTATCCCTTTCTATTTTCATGAACTTCCGCAATAATGCCTGCTATGATCGTTGGTGGGAAGGACGCAAAGCATGGGGTATGATGATCATTGAGATACGCTCATTTATACGCGAGAGTGCAGCCATATCTGACCAATCTCTTAGAGAAGACATACTGCGCAGTCTCTGTGGGTTCGCACATGCTCTAAATGCCAAACTTCGCAATGAGCATGAGGCTCAAGCAGCTAGCTCATGGCTTTCTAGCGATACACTAACTTCTAGTCACAATGTCAGCGATCACATTTTGCAACATATCGGAGCCACGTGCTCTCGCTTGGCCACCGATAAAATGATTAGCGATGTACGATACTTGGTACTAGTAGAACGACTGAATGCGCTTACACAAGTACAGGGCATTTGCGAACGTATCAAAACCACCCCAATTCCGTTCCCTTACTCCCTACTGCTCCATCGGACCATTTATCTATTTTGCATCTTGTTGCCTTTCGCGATGGCAGAGCCCCTTGGATGGATGGCCCCCGTGTTCACCGCTATCGTAAGTTACACCTTCTTGGGACTAGACACCATTAGTAACGAACTTGAAGATCCTTTTGGACGAGAAGAAAATGACCTTCCTACAGATGCAATGGTTCGAGTCATCGAGCGGGACATACTAGGTGCGCTGGACTGCAAAAATCTTCCCCCTCTGCGACAGCCAATAAACTGCATACTCAGCTAACCATTGACAAACAACCAGAAATTACCGGAAGCCAGTGAACAACGAATTAACTTCACGAGCCTTATAAAGGCCCTGCTTGTCAAGAGCCTTGCCTCTCCCAGTAATTAGGGAGCGGCAGTTCTATGGGTAGTATGAATGACTGAACGGTGCGAGCACCTGGATCTTACGGCCTGCCCCACAAATTTAGTGGGGCAGGCTTTCACTCACTACAAAACACTCATTTTAGCCCGTTAACAATACTGCCAGAGCATCGCCATTCGCGAAACACCTCAAATGCTAGCTCATTTATTCTTCAACATGCCATGCGGATCGATAACAAACTTAGCGGGAGACCCCTTATCGAATTTCGCATACCCATCCGGTGCTTGATCAAGTGTAATCACTTCAATATTCATCACCTTGGACAAATAAGGCATTTGATCCCAAAGTATTGCTTCGGTCAGATGGCGATTGTAGTTTGTCACTGGTGCCATTCCAGTCATAATCCGTATGGATTTTGTCCACATCTTGCCGAAGTCAAGATGCAAGCGTCCGCTCCCTGCATCTTTATTAACAGGATCAGGGTCGCTCCCTACATAAATACCCGGAATTCCGATTGCGCCACCTGCTCGGACTACATCAAAGAGGCTATTTAGGGCACCGTTAGGCGTCTCAGTATTAGCTTCGTCACCAAGGCCATGTGCTTCAAAACCAACCGCATCTACACCACAGTCGACTTCCGGCTTACCTAGTATCTGATCAATCTGATCGCGCAGCGGTGCAGAGTTACGTAAGTCGATCGTTTCAAAACCGGCATCAGATAGCAGCTTCAGGCGCTCAGGATTCTGGTCGCCCACGATCACACATGCCGCTCCTAACAGTCGCGCCCCCGCCGCCGCACAACGTCCTACTGGACCTGCACCTGCAATGTAAACATGGCTACCTGGCTTCACTCCAGCAGAAACGCAACCGTGAAAACCTGTCGGTAGAATATCTGAGATAAGCGTCAGGTCTTTTATTTTTTCCATCGCCTGTTCTTTATCACCAAACTTGAGCAGCATATAGTCAGCATAAGGAACAAGAACATACTCAGCTTGACCACCAGACCACCCTTTCAAGTCAAAGCCAAAGGCACCTAAATCCGCATCTGGGTTGACCAGGTTATTTTCACAAACGTCAGATCGCGCCTCTTTACAGTTGCGGCACCGCCCGCACGCAACATTAAAAGGCACAGACACTAAATCGCCGATGTCCATTAATTCGACATCCGAGCCCTTTTCTACCACTTCCCCAGTAATTTCGTGCCCGAGCACGTGACCTTTAGGAACGATAAAGCGCCCACGATAAATGTGTTGATCTGAACCACAAATATTTGTTGATACAACCTTTAAAATCACCGCATGTTCAAGCTTTCGATTATTGTGCTCAAGCTTGGGATAAGGAACTGTTTCAACCCGAAGATCACGGGTCCCATGATAGACGACGCTTTTATTACCGGCCATCGCAAACACCCCTTCAGCTAACGTTAACTAGCTTTAAGTGCTCAGTCTTCCTTTACTTTTCGCACCACGGAACTTAAATGATAGACGGGAACAAAGCCCTGTCAAGGCTGTTTTTTGAAAAAATTCCTTTGGGCTATCTAATCTTCGCAAAAAACAATTAAACATTTTAGACGAAAACATATAGGAGGCATTAACAAAGATCGAAATAATCTTTCCCCAAAAGAGCCGACCAAATCAACTGTTTAACCTATAAAATCCATATAGGAGACCGCAAAAAACATCAACCAATTACATCCACATCACCCATAATCCTGCTGATCTCAAGATTAGGATGGCTTCGCTGGCGCTTGATATTGACGACAGGAGTGATAGCGCCTGCTAGAAAGTAAACGAACACAATTGCCTTTAGGGGATTATGAAAGGTCTGTTCATCGAGCGTTCACCACCAGATCGCAAAACAAGCCACTCCATTGGAGTGGCTGTCGCGTTAATCTGGTAGCTTATTGAACTAGCCAAGACTTAACCACATCGCCACCATACTCACCTTTCCAAGCCTTGAGGATTTTATGGTTGCCGCTCTTGGTTTCAACCATTTCACCGTTGTGAGGGTTTTTGTAGATCTGAGTAGTACGCGCGCGGCGAGCCCTTTTAACCGGAGGTACTGACGCCCCTTGCTTTCCGCTTTCTGGGATTTCAACTGTCGGAGAGAAGTGCAGATTGATCAAAAGATGGTAGAAGACTATGTCTTTACCTCCTCTGCGCCGGGTCTCGCTCGCTAGCCAAATATGATCTACATCATGGAGCACTCTCAATGCACTAGGAGCTCCGTCACTGATTGTATAACCAGTATATGCCTGATTTGAAACGTAGGAATTATAGCCTTTCACGAGGTTTGCAAAGTTCTTAACATCGCAATAACCGACCATCACCACAGGGCTGAGAGACTCACCGTCATACCCCGCAATTTTGTTGAGGTGGTCTCCAATTGTCGTAGTGTCTACAGAGAAGAGGCGGAACGCTTCGAAAATCCCCACTCGCCTGCTGTCACTTGAAGTGATGAAGCCGTCAATCTCTCCTGGACCTTTACCAGAAGCCGAATGCCCGCCGCGCTTTTGATCTCGCAAGGAGAGTTTAGCATGCGACATTCGCTGATCGAACAGTGATACGAACCAATCGTTGATCCAATCCTCCAGGGTCATGCCGTCAAAACTCACATTCCCTTCGGTATCCTTGAACCCAACTTGAAGGTTACGTTTGCGAAGGACGAGTTCGCCTGCGACGGCGAGCATGGTGTCTCTGAGATATTCATGAGGGGCCAGGTCTGGCTTGACCACCTCCACGTAGCCTTCAAAGTCTTTCGCAATGATCTGGTTGTAATGTTGCCGCAGCTGCGCGACAGACCGTTGGCCACTCTCGATCATGAGCAGCATGAAGTCCTTTGTCGATGGAGCATCCTTCTCGATCTCAGCTAGCGCGGATATCAAATCATCAATCCCAAGCTCGGCCATTGTCGCGTGATTGATTTCCTTGTAGCGGGCGAGGATCTTTTTGACAGTAAAGGAGTCTCGACGTGCTAAAAGCGCCTTGCAATACGGAGTAAAAATTAGCCTTCGCCCTTGCTGATCGGGGCTAAGCTGAGCCCAAAAATGTTCGATTCCTGGTGCTGCGCTGAGTTGGTAGGCTTCTAGAACGGTTGCCACCCAAAATTCAGCCATTTGATATGGCGACTCCATTCTTGAATCTGTTTGGAAGCTGGCCAAAGCACTTTTGAGCCTGAGCTTGTTAGGATCGACAGCAAACAATTTGGTCACCCGGCGTGGCGACGGCCTTGCGCTCGCCACTGCCGAACTCACGGAAAGCATGCAGGCCAGCCGGTCGCGGGGTACCGAACAGACTGTCCCAGACCGCCGCGCCGAAGCCGATGACACAAGACAGGTTACCGCGCGGCACCCGTTTGCCGACCGAGCGAACTAGCCCGCCAAGATCGGCGCACAGGTCATGTACTCGGTCGCGGCTGTCATTGCCAGGATTGAGCGTTGCCACCAGGAAGATTGCGCTGCGGGTAACCGCACCGTCTACCGCCTGGGGTTCAATTTCATGATGATCCATAGAAACGCTATCCTTGATACAGTTTTAAAAGTTCGGAATATGGCCAGGCCATCAATGAGGGCCGAACAACAGAAGCATCGCAATTAGGCACGCAGATGCAGGTATTTGTCCCTGCACCTGCGTTCTTCACCGCTCGACTCCTAGTGATAGGCATCCCCCGCCTGCACCTTGCCGCGGAATACGTGGTAGCTCCAGAAGGTGTAGCCCAGAATTATCGGGATGATGAACAGCGCGCCAATTAAAGCGAACAGCTGGCTGGTCAACGGCGCGGCAGCCTGCCACAGGGTGATACTCGGTGGCACGATGTTCGGCCAAATGCTGATCGCCAGCCCCAGGTAACCCAGGAACACCAGCCCCACCACAGCAATGAACGGCATGTGCGAGTGACGCATGCGCAGGGTCTTCTGGATCACCACCACAGCCAGCACTGCCAGCACCGCGATCAGCACCGAGCGTAGCCAGTGACTGGCACCGAACCAGCGCTGGGCGATGTCGTCATGCAGCCAGGCAGTCCAGGCGCAGATCACCACGATCACCAGCGCCAGCAGGTAGGTCAGCGGGCGGCTGTAGTGGCGCATGCGCGACTCGAGCATGCCGTCGGTCTTGATCAGCAGCCAGGTGCTGCCCAGCAGCGCGTAGGTCAGCAGCAGGCCGACGCCGCAGAACAGCGGGAACGGCGCCACCCAGTCCCAGCCAGTGCCGGCGAACTGGCGGTCCACCACGGCGATGCCGCTGATGTAGGTGCCAATGGCCACGCCCTGGAAGAAGGTCGCCAGCACCGAGCCGCCTATGAACGCCTTGTCCCACAAGTGACGCTTGTTCGGGTGGGCCTTGAAACGGAACTCGAAGGCCACGCCGCGGAAGATCAGGCCGGCCAGCACCAGCACCAGCGGCAGGTACAGGGCCTCGAGGATCACCGAGTAGGCCAGCGGGAAGGCGCCGTACAACGCCGCTGCGCCGAGCACCGCCCAGGTCTCGTTGCCGTCCCACACCGGTGCCACGGTGTTCATCATCACGTCGCGATCGCTCGAATCGCTGATCAGCGGGAAGAGAATCCCCAGCCCCAGGTCGAAGCCGTCCATGATCACGTACATCATCAGCCCGAAGGCGATGATCACGCCCCAGATGACCGAAAGGTCGATACCTTGAATTGCCATGTGCCTGTTCCTTCTCAGTCGGCGACGGACAGCGGGCGACGCGCGGTGGCCAGCGATTCCGGTTGGTCGGGGCTCGGCAGTTCCTCGTGCGCGGTCGGGCCTTTGCGCACCAGGCGCATCATGTAGCCGATCCCCACGGTGAACACCGAGAAGTAGATGACCACGAAGGCCGCCAGGGTGATGCTCATCTGCACGGCGCTGTGGTTGGAAGCCGCTTCGGTGGTGCGCAGCATGCCGTACACCACCCAGGGCTGACGGCCCACTTCGGTGGTGAACCAGCCGGCCAGCAGGGCGATCAGCCCCGACGGCCCCATCAGCAAGGCGAACCAGAGGAAAGCACGGTTGCGGTACAGCGCGCCGTTGCGACGCAGCGCCAGGGCCAGCAGCGCGCAGGCCAGCATCAGCATGCCCAGGCCGGCCATGACCCGGAAGCTCCAGAAGATGATCGTCGAGTTGGGACGGTCTTCCTTGGCGAAGCTCTTCAGCGCCGGGATCTGCTTGTCCAGGCTGTGGGTCAGGATCAGGCTGCCCAGGTACGGCACTTCGAAGCTGTAGCGGGTGGTTTCGGCGGCCATGTCCGGCAGGCCGAACAGCACCAGCGGCGTGGCTTCGCCCGGCTTGTTCTCCCAGTGGCCCTCGATGGCGGCGATCTTCGCCGGCTGGTGCTCCAGGGTGTTCAGGCCGTGGGCGTCACCGACCACCACCTGCACCGGCGTTGCCACCAGGATCATCCACATGCCCATCGACAGCATCTTGCGGATCTGCGGCGTATTGCGCCCGCGCAGCAGGTGCCAGGCCGCGGAGGCCGAAACGAAGAACGCGGTGGAGAGGAACGCGGCCAGCGCCATGTGCGCCAGGCGGTACGGGAACGACGGGTTGAAGACGATCTTGAACCAGTCCAGCGGCATCACCCGGCCATCGACGATCTCGATGCCTTGCGGGGTCTGCATCCAGCTGTTCGAGGAGAGAATCCAGAACATCGAGATCAGCGTACCGATGGCCGCCATCACCGTGGCGAAGAAGTGCAGCTTGCGCCCCACCCTGCCCCAGCCGAACAGCATCACCCCGAGGAAGCCCGCTTCGAGGAAGAACGCGGTAAGCACCTCGTAGGTGAGCAACGGCCCGGTCACGCTGCCGGCGAAGTCGGAGAAGCGCGCCCAGTTGGTGCCGAACTCGTAGGCCATGACCAGGCCAGAGACCACGCCCATGCCGAAGTTGACGGCGAAGATCTTCGACCAGAATTTATAGAGATCCTTGTAGACCGAATGGCCGGTTTTCAGCCAGCAGCCTTCGAGCACGGCCAGGAAGCTGGCCAGGCCGATGGTGATGGCCGGGAAAATGATGTGGAACGAGACCGTGAAGGCGAATTGCAGCCTTGCCAGGTCCAGTGCACTCAGATTCGACATGACGATATCCTTGTGGACAGGCAGGTCCCTCCCGGGCGGCGGCCAGTGCGGCGCCGCATGCCCGAGGGGCCTGCCGTCGATTGATTTGAACGGTCGAGAGTTATGCGCTGACGGCGTGAATCAACGCATCCGCTTGCGCGTGCTCCAGGCGAATGGCGACGAACTTCGAGGTCGGCGTGAAAGTCTGGTCGCCATAGCTTTCCAGCGGTACCAACGGGTTGGTCTCCGGGTAGTAGGCGGCCGCCTGGCCGGCAGGGATGTCGTAGGCCACCAGGGTGAAGCCGCTGACCCGACGCTCCAGACCGTCCTCCCACAGCGACACCATGTCCACCTTGTCACCGGGGGCGAAGCCCAGGCGCTGGATGTCGGCCGGGTTGGCGAAGACCACTTCGCGCAGGCCGAACACGCCGCGGTAGCGGTCGTCCAGGCCATACAGGGTGGTGTTGTACTGGTCGTGCGAGCGCAGGGTCTGCAGAATCAGGTCGGGCGTCTCGCCACGGGCCAGCACCGTCTCGTTGACCAGTTGCACCGGCAGCTGGCTGGCGGTGAACTGGGCCTTGCCGCTGGCCGTGTTCCACTCACGCTCGGCGGCGGCGTTGCCCAGGTAGAAGCCGCCCGGGTGCTCCAGGCGCGCGTTGAAATCGGTGAACCCGGGAATGGTATCGGCGATCAGGTCGCGGATGCGTGCATAGTCGGCCACCACCCAGTCCCAGTCGATCGGCCGGTCGCCCAGCGTAGCCTTGGCCATGCCGGCGATGATCGACGGCTCCGAGCGCAGCAGCGGCGAGCGCGGTTTGAGCTGGCCATGGGAGATGTGCACCATGCTGAAGGTGTCTTCCACGGTGACGCCCTGCGGCCCGTCGGCCTGGATGTCGATCTCGGTGCGGCCCAGGCACGGCAGGATCAGCGCATCGCGGCCGGTGACCAGGTGCGAGCGATTGAGCTTGGTCGAGATGTGCACGGTCAAGTCGCAGTTGCGCAGCGCCGCGTGGGTGCGCGGGGTGTCCGGGGTAGCCTGGGCGAAGTTGCCGCCCAGGGCGATGAACACCTTGGTGCGGTGCTCTTCCATGGCCTGGATCGCCAGCACGGCGTTGTGCCCATGGCCACGCGGCACTTCGATGCCGAAGCGACGCTGGATATTGTCCAGCAGCCAGGTCGGCGGCTTCTCGTCGATGCCCATGCTGCGGTCGCCCTGCACGTTGCTGTGGCCGCGCACCGGCGACAGGCCGGCGCCCGGGCGGCCGACGTTACCGCGCAGCAGCTGCAGGTTGACGATCTCCTGCACGGTCGGCACCGAGTGGCGATGCTGGGTGACGCCCATGGCCCAGCACATGATCACCCGCTCGGCCTTGCGGTACATGCGCGCGGCCAGCTCGATCTCGGCCTTGCTCAGGCCCGACTGCTCGACGATGTGCTCCCAGGAGGTGGCGTCCACCTGTGCCAGGTAGTCGTCCATGCCAGTGGTGTGGGCCTTGATGAAGGCGTGATCGAACACCGGTGGCATGCTGTTGGCCTGGGCCTCGCGCTCCCACTGCAGGAGGAACTTGGCCATGCCACGGATGGCCGCCATGTCGCCGCCAAGGGCGGGGCGGAAGTACGCGGTGTTGGTCGGTTCGGAGCCGTTGCTGAGCATTTCGAACGGGTGTTGCGGGTGCTGGAAGCGCTCCAGGCCACGCTCCTTGAGCGGGTTGAAGCACACCACCTGGGCGCCGCGCTCCACTGCCTCGCGCAGCGGTTCGAGCATGCGCGGATGGTTGGTGCCGGGGTTCTGGCCGATGACGAAGATCGCGTCGGCCAGCTCCAGGTCGTGGAACACCACGGTGCCCTTGCCCACTCCGACGGTGCTGGACATGCCCAGGCCACTGGCCTCGTGGCACATGTTCGAGCAGTCGGGGAAGTTGTTGGTGCCGTAGGTGCGCACGAACAGCTGGTAGAGGAACGCCGCTTCGTTGCTGGCCCGGCCCGAGGTGTAGAAGTCGGCTTGGTCGGGCGACTCGAGCTTGTTCAGGTGCTTGGCGATCAGGGCGAAGGCCTCGTCCCAGCTGATCTCGACATAATGGTCGGTGCTGGCGTCGTAGCGCATCGGGTGGGTCAGGCGGCCCTGGTATTCGAGCCAGTAGTCGCTTTGTTCGAGCAAGGCGCTGACGCTGTACCGGGCGAAGAAGTCGGGGTCGACCAAACGGCCGGTGGCTTCCCAGTTGACCGCCTTGGCGCCGTTCTCGCAGAACTTGACCATGCCGTTCTCGGGCGATTCGCCCCACGCACAGCCTGGGCAGTCAAAACCGTTGTTCTGGTTAGTCTTGAGCATCGCACGGACGTTCTTGACGGCGTTCTCGCTGCCCAACCAGGCCTTGGTCACACCTATCAGCGCGCCCCAGCCGGCGGCCGGTCCGTTGTAACTTCTAATATGTTCTTCGTCGCTCATCAGGATCACCCTTGGTCGCGGCAGGCTAATTAACAAGTTCGAAGTTCCATTGAGTTCAAATAATCTACTTCGACACTGCTGACCCGTGCAGGCTATTTTCACGATGTACTAGCGTCAAATTGAAAGTAATTAAGACTTCATCGGTAATCTCTATCACCCGGCCGTGATAGAGATTACCGATCAAGTGGTCATTAAATATGATTGGACGATGCTACCTGCACTTTCTAGTCTGCTGCCGCGCTCCAACTTCGCCTGATGAACCCGCAGGTATTGCCATGATCGTCCACGCCAAACCCAATCTGCTGAACGTGCTGATCACCCTCAAGGGTTCGATTGCCCGGCGCATCGCCCGGCGCATCCTGATGGTCAGCGCGCTGGCCTCGCTGATCGTGCTGGTGGAGACCCTGCACCCGGCCTTCTACGCCAAGGTCAATGCCACGCCCTTCACCCTGCTGGGCATCTCGCTGTCGATCTTCATGAGCTTTCGCAACAACGCCTGCTACGACCGCTGGTGGGAGGGCCGCAAGGCCTGGGGCCAGGTGGTCATCGAGGTGCGTTCCTTCATCCGTGCCAGCTGCGTGATAGCCAACCCCGAGCAGCGCGCCCTGCTGCTGCGCGGACTGTGCGGCTACACCCATGCCCTCGGCGCACGGCTGCGCGGCGAGGATGAGTTCAAGGCCGCGACGCCATGGGTCGACGATGCCGCCAGCCTGCCGCCGCATAACCTCAGCGACGGCATCCTGCAATCGCTCGGCGCACGCATCTCGCGTTTGGCCCAGTATCAGCAAATCAGCGAATGGCGCTACATGACCTTGGAACAGCGCTTGAAGGGTCTGTCCGAGGCGCAGGCGGCCTGCGAGCGGATCAAGGCCACGCCGCTGCCCTTTCCCTACACCCTGCTGCTGCACCGTACCATCTACCTGTTCTGCGTGCTGCTGCCGTTCGCCATGGCCGAGCCACTGGGCTGGCTGGCGCCGCTGTTCACCGCCATCGTCAGCTACACCTTCTTCGGCCTGGACGCCATCAGCGACGAACTGGAAGACCCGTTCGGCCGCGACGAGAACGACCTGCCCCTGGACGCCATCGTGCGCATCGTCGAGCGCGACGTGCTTGGCGCCCTGGGCTGTACCGAGCTACCGCCGGCGCTGCAGCCGGTGGACCACATCCTCAGCTGAACCCCTAACACCCTGCCCGCCCCGGCCAGCACCGCTGGCCGGCGGCGTTCGCGTGCGCGTCAACCCATCACAACAATGGAGCAGCACCCATGCAACGTACCACCCTCTCCGTGGCCGTGTCCCTGGCCACCCTGGCGGGCCTCGCGCCCTTGTGCAGCCACGCCGCCGGTTTCATCGAAGACAGCAAGGCCAGCCTGACCCTGCGCAACTTCTACATCGACACCGACAACCGCAATGGCAGCGCCGCGCCGAGCAAGCAGAACGAATGGGGCCAGGGCTTCATGCTCAACTACACCTCAGGCTACACCCAGGGCACAGTCGGCTTCGGCGTCGACGCCCTAGGCCTTCTGGGCGTGCGCCTGGATGGTGGCGGCAGGGCCGGCAAGGCCAACGTCGAACGCCAGCCCGGCACGATCTTCCCGCTGGAGCACGATGGTTCGGCGGTGGATGAGTTCAGCAGCCTCGGGCTGACCGCGAAGATGCGCATCGCTCGCAGCGAGCTGCGCTACGGCACCCTGCAGCCGAAGCTGCCGGTGGTGGTGTCCAACGATGCCCGCCTGCTGCCGCTGACCTATGAAGGCGCCCAACTGACGTCCAACGACTTCGCCAACCTGACCCTGACCGCCGGCCAGCTGGAGCACACCCGCGGGCGCAACTCCACCGACCTGCGCGCCCTGAGCATCGCAGGGGCCAATGGCAGCACCGCCAAGAGCCGCGACAGCAACCACTTCTACTTCGCCGGCGCCGACTACAAGGCCAGCAAGCAATTGGTGCTGCAGTACTACTACGGCGAGCTGGACGACTTCTACAAACAACACTTTTTCGGCCTGGTACACAACCTGCCGCTGGGACAGGGCAACCTGAAGACCGACCTGCGGGTGTTCCTCAGCGACAGCGACGGCAAGAACGCCAGCGCCGCCGGGCGCCAGGACAACTACCTGAGCAGCGGCTACTACGGTGGCAACGTGACCAAGGGCGAGGTGGACAACCAGGTGTACAGCGGCATGTTTACCTACAGCCTGAGCGGGCACAGCCTGGGGGCGGGGTATCAGGTGCTGACCGGTGACAGCGACTTTCCTTATCTGAACCGAGGCGATGGCGAGGGCACAAGCACCTACCTGGTCACCGATGCGCAGCTGCTCAAGTTCAACCGGGCGGGGGAGCGGACCTGGCTGGCACGGTACACCTACGACTTCGCGGCGGCTGGTGTACCGGGGCTCAACTTCAGCGTGTTGTATCTGAAGGGGGATTCGATCTATACGGCCCACTCTGACCGCAGCGAATGGGAGCGGGATATCGCGCTCAGCTATGTCACGCCTTCCGGGCCGTTCAAGGGACTTGGGCTGGCCTGGAAGAATGCCACCCTGCGCAGTGGGTTACCTGCAGGCACGGTGCCCGGGTATGCGGCGCAACGGGATCAAGATGAAAATCGCCTGATTGTCAGCTATACGTTGCCGTTGCTTTGATCTGTGAAGGTTAGGTGCCGTTCTGCTCGGCGCCAGATTGCCGGGGGGCGCACCGCGGCCCCGGCAATTCCATCGATCATCCCAGCTAGAACACGCCATCAAATGAGAGGAAATCGAGCACATCCCCCGCCTCGAATGTCTCGCCCGCCGGCACTTCCAGCAATCCGTCGGCCTGAACCGCACTGAGCAAGGTCGCCGAACTCTGGTTTTCCAGCAAGCGCGCCCTACCGCCGTCGAGTCGCACCCGCAGATACTCCTGACGCTTGCCTGCCTTGGACCAGGAGAATCCCGCCACCACCGGCACACGCATCGGCTCTAATCGTGCTACCCCCATGCGCGCCAGCAAATAGGGCCGCGCCAACAGCAGGAACGTGACCAGGGCCGACCCTGGGTTGCCCGGCAACCCCAGCAGCGGTATGGTGCCGACATGCCCAAAGGTAAAGGGCTTGCCCGGCTTAATCGCCAGCTTCCACAACTTCACCTCGCCGGCCTCACGCAACAGCGCACCGATGCAGTCGGCATCGCCCACCGACACCCCAGCGCTGCTGATGATCAGCTCGATACCTGCGACCTGGGTTAGGGCCGCACGCAGCAGCGCAGGATCATCAGGCACACGTCCCAGATCGATTACCTCGCACCCCAGGCGGTCGAGCAGCGCAGCCAGCACCACGCGGTTGCTGTCGAAGATCTGCCCCGGACCGAGGATCGCGCCCTCTTCTGCCAGCTCATCACCACTGGATAATAATGCCACCTTGGGTCGGCTCACCACTGACACCCGGCTGATGCCTTGCGAGGCCAGCACCCCCAGGGCAATCGGGTTAAGTACAGTGCCAGCAGCCAGCAATGGGGCGCCGGCACGAATCTCGTTACCCTGCGGCCGGATATTGTCGCCAAGCCGCAATGTAGTCAGCGAGCTCACTCGCCCCTGCTCATCGAGCCTGCAGTTCTCCTGCAACTGCACACAGTCGGCTCCCGCCGGAATGGGCGCTCCGGTAAACACGCGCGCACAGCTGCCCGCTTGTAGCGGGCCAGGGGCCTGGCCGGCGAACACGGTCTGCGACACCGACAACGGCTGGGTCGCCAGATCGTCAAGTCGCATCGCGTAGCCATCCATGGCGCTGTTGGTCCAAGGTGGCAGGTCGATAGCTGCGCGCAGATCCTCGGCCAGCACGCGGCCGTCGGCCTGGCGCAGCGAGACCAGTTCACACGCTGTAAACGGCGTCCTCCTGGCCGTCGCCAAAAGCTGGCGCAAGGCTTCGTCGACCGCCATTAAAGCGCTCACGAACGTCTCCCGCACAGGTTGGCCACCGTCAGGTGAGGTACGAAGTTACACGGGCGATGCCGGGCGTCCAGTTGCTCGACCAGAATGCCCTCCCAGGCAGTGCGGCAGGCACCGGTGGAACCCGGCAGGCAGCACACCAGGGTGCCGTTAGACAAGCCTGCAAGGGCACGGCTTTGTACCGTGGAGGTGCCGATATCAAGGATCGACAGGGCGCGGAACAACTCGCCGAAGCCATCAATGTGCTTGTCCAGCAGGCAACTGACCGCCTCCGGCGTGCTGTCGCGTCCGGTAAAGCCAGTGCCACCAGTGATCAACACAACCTGCACCCCCTCATCGGCAATCCAGCCAGCGACCTGGGCGCGGATCTTGTACAGATCGTCTCTGAGCAGCTCCCTGGCCACCAGACGATGCCCCATGCCCACGGCTCGACTGGCCAGTAGTTCACCGGAGGTATCGGTCTCAAACGTACGGGTATCGCTGACCGTCAGCACAGCAATATTCAGCGGAACGAACACGGCATCGGGTTTGGCACTCATCTTCTTGCACTCTGATAATTCGACAATACGCCCGAGAAACTAGAACGCCGTAGATAACGTGTCCAATCGATAATACCCAATACATAATAAGCGACCTCTATCACACTGCCTCATCAGTACGCTCTATCAATTCTTCGCTATTTCCCATTGGACGATATTTAAACTTCATTTTACTTTTCGATGCCTTGAAGGCCTGGCAGCGATCACCTGCACAAGTGCCACGCCTCGATGATTTCGTATTTTTCAAACCCAATCAGCAAGGCGCCCCATGGATATCAAACAGCTCAAGTTCCTGATTGCCCTGGACCAGACCCGACATTTCGGTCAGGCCGCTGCCTTGTGCCACATTACCCAGCCGACCTTGTCCATGCGCCTGCGCAACCTAGAAGATGAACTGGGTCTGATGCTGGTCAACCGCGGCCAGCGTTTCGAGGGCTTCACCCAGGCTGGCGAGAGGATACTCGCCTGGACCCGGACACTGCTGGCCGCCTACGACGGCCTGCAGGCCGAGGCTGCCAACTGCCGTGGGCGCATTGTCGGCAGCCTACGCATTGGTATGGTGCCGCTGTCCGGCTTCAACCTGATGGACCTGCTCAAGCCGCTGATCATCCGCTACCCGCAACTTCAGGTACAGCTCTCGTCGCTGAGTTCAGAACAGGTGACCGACGGCCTGATCCGCAACCAGCTGGACCTGGGCATCTGCTACCTCGACCAGATCAATCGCAATCACTTCGACGTGATCGAGCTCGGCGCCACGCGCATGGGCCTGTTGTACGACACTCGGCAGTTCGCTTTCGACGGCCCGAGCCTAACCTGGGAAGCCATCGCCGATTTGCCTCTAGGGTTGCTGTCCCAGGGCATGCATTACCGCCAGTCGATCGACCTGAGCTTCCGCAGCCGTGGTCTGCATCCGAAGTCGATCCTTGACAGCGACTCCACCTATCAGCTGGTGCAAGGCGTCTGCGCTGGCTTGTGCTGCGCAATCATGCCGCTGGACCACGGCCTGGAAGGCCTGAGCGAGCACATCCATATCCTGCCGATCTCCGATGCCAGCATCCACGCCCCGGTCGGCCTGCTGCTGCGCCGCAGCGAACCACACTCGGCCCTGGCCCAGCAATGCTTCGACGAAGCCCGGCTGTTGCTCTACCCGCAACTGCAGCCCACCCCCACGCCTCTGGAGCTCACGTGAACGACACACCCGATTCATCCATCCCCTTGACCAGTCTGGCCAACCTGGGTCAGCAACTGACCCTACAGGTCGACTGGCTGCGCCTGCCGCGCAAGTCAGACAGTCGCTCTGGCCAGTACCAAGCCGAGGTCGCGCCATGATCCGAGTAAACTACTTCGCCCGCTATCGTGAACTGCTCGGCAGCGAGGGCGAGACGCTGCAATGGGAGCCCTCGCTGGCCAGTCTGCGCGACCTGCACGGACGGCTAGTCAACCGTGGTGGCCCATGGATGGAAACCCTTGGCCAGGCCAACCTGATGTGTGCGCGCAACCAGGAATTGTGCTCACTGGACACGCCATTGTGCGACGGCGACGACATTGCTTTCTTTCCACCGGTCACGGGAGGCTAGCTCTCGCAAAAAGATTAAGATTCGGCAAATCGTCGAACGTTCTTCAGGTTTTCAACAATCACGGCGTATTCGGCCAACGGTCAGAACGCCAACCAGTGCCCCTCGTCATGTTAGCGACGATCGGGTGAGAATTTTGCTCGGATTGCAGCAAGAGGAAGGCCTTCGGCCCCCTGCCCTATGGCTGTTCCCATCTAACGCGGCGCCCACACGTCCAGCAATCTTTGACGGTGTGAAGCACTAAAGCAGCTGCGCGAAGGTCTCAGCACGGAAGTGAGTTAGCGCACCTACGAATCCACACTCACATGGTAACGGTATTCATGCGGCGAGAAGCGACCTGCCGGACCGAACAGTAATTGGACGGCACAACCTTCCAAGAATACAAAAGCTTTTTTTTGCGCGTACTGCGCATACTGGTCACGCAGTGCAAGTGGTACTGTACCGCGATTCTTCAGGCAAAGCCTGACCATCCGAGCTAATACATAGCCGCGAATGTCGTATCGGGCGTCCACCGCTTTCAGCACAGTGGCATAGCGCGAGAGGAAAACGCCCCCCGGCGGACGGGCGCTCGAGGGCGCTGTTCTATCACTCATCGGTAATCTCCTATAAGCCCCTTCCGCAGCCGGGTCACTGACGAGAACCCGGGAGCACCCTTGAATACGTTGCGTGCGGTGCGCCCAAGCGAAGAAAAAAGTGGATATAACACGAGGCAAAGGCGTCGGGAGCATCATAAAAAATTATTAGTGGCATTCATACATCAAGCCTAGGACATTCCGCCACTCGAATTCCCACCTACCCCTGTTCAGAATAGCGATGCGACGACGCCTCAACAGATCAACGCAGATCTCGCAACACCTTCGAATTCAAGGAACATAAATGAGCTACAAGGAAATTTTCAACAGATTAAACGTGGTGGTCGCCGTGGCGATTGGCGGATTCTTCGTCGTGTACGTAGCCGGGAAAGCAGAAGGTAGAGATAGCAACCAAGCTATCACCGACCTCTACAAGGCACAGTTAGAGGTCAGTCAGCACGAGCTAAGTAGCGCGCGCGAACAAATCACTACGCTCAAGCTGGACCTCCAGCGAAGCGCGGACTCACTTAAGCTTCCTGCGCGGAAGCTTGAAGCAGTCGTTTCTCGTGAAAATTGCCCCCCAGATATGACTTATTTAGAACATCTACCTGCAGAGCAGGGCGGTTCGGCGGGCATGAGCCTTCTAGTACCAACAGGTCAAACCACTGCGGCACTCGATGATCAGTTATTTATCTCGGTGAGAGCCACCAATTACGTCAATTCGCCGTCACGCTACACTGCATTTTTGTCCATTGGAAGCCCAGGTCAAGCCAACCTAGCACTGGACGGCGTAGAAGTGGGCCACGTGATTAAATACCAAGGTTTTGAACTTCGTGTGATGGCCATCAGCGCCGTAAATGTCGGACTTCAGATAACTAAATTAAAAGCTCATTCCTGAGCCAAAAGCGCTTAAGCCAAAAGACTCGTTTCGGTAACTTTTAAAAATCAAAATGCATCGCCAGCCATAGCTTCCCATCACCTTAGCGTCTGAGCGTAGGATCACTGACTCTTAAAGCAATGGCAATAACAGAAATCTACGCTCACATCTCCCTCCTGACCGACTTACATCAAGACAATCAAGGTCGCAGGATTCACCCCTAGTCGCTCCGCAAATTTTCCATTTTTTCGATCGTTGAACTTCGAATACTACGCTCAACCGTGGAAATGAAGGACTGGCCCGTCCCCCAAGCGGTTCTTGTGCGACCTCCTTTCGTACCGCATCTACTTAAGCGCGGGGCCTAAACCCGTGGAGCCCGGCAGGCACTCTATAACTGTACGTGCCCTGGATTGCCAGCCTCTCGAACCCGCCCGAGACCCGAACGCTTGATGCGCAGAAAGGCCATGAGCGATCCGAAAGAAGCTGTCAGGAACCCCCCGTTATGTCAAAATGACATCAGACGAAGCTATCTCAGGGACGTTTGGTGAAAAATTGGTATTCCGGCTACAACTTCCATCCTGTCGGACAAGGTCTGTTCACAAGTGGCGTGTTTCAACTTGAAGGGGCTGACCCGTATTGGTGGGTTTTTGACTGCGGCACTTATCTGAAAAAGCATCAGGTCGATCTCACTAAGGAAATTGACCAGCTGTCTCACTCGGTGACGATATCTCGCCCTAAACGAGCGCCGAAATTGGACATGGTTTTCATCTCTCATTTCGATAGAGATCACATCAACGGCCTATTGGAACTTCTAGCCAAATTCGAGGTGGGTCGCCTAGTGCTCCCGTACATCCCATTGGGCTTACGAATAAGTATCGCGATGGAGGTAAGGGCAAGCACATTTAGCGATTGGCAACTTTTCGTCATCGACCCCGTGAAGTATATCGCCTCGGCACAAAACATAAATGTTGAACGGGTAGCCGTAGTTTTGCCGGCCAGTGTTCAAATGCCTGAAAACCAGGACATATTACCGATCACATCAGACGATGGCGTTTTTATTGAGCCACCGCCACTCCGACGCCCCACCATTGTGGATGAAGGCTACATAGCTGGCAACTACCCGGTCGAGTGGCTCAGCCCCTCCACACGGTTCAACATCAAGGGCATCTGGGAGTTTATCCCCTACAACGATTCTTATCTAAAAGTACATGCCACCGTTCCCTTCCAAAAAGCCATCGGGAAACTTACATCCACTCTTCTTGACCCTGCATACCTGGGCAATCGTGGGGCGGTTAAAGCATCTATGGAGCGGATCTACAACAAGACGTTTGGCGCCTCCCCCCGCCTAAGAAATCTGATCTCACTATTCGTATATGCAGGTCCGATCAACTGCACGGCCACCGAAGGATACGCCTACAATACATCGAATGAACTGACGCCGGCTCATTGGGAGCTTCTGAACAAAATCCGCTACCCCTACTATTGGCACTGGTTCCACCGTCGCGCCAGAGTAGGCGGGGCGAAATCACTGCTGCTCACAGGTGACGGCTCATTAAGTACAAGCCGGCAGCTTGAACAGCTTGTGAATTACCTTGGTCAATCCCGCATTGATTGCATCCAGGTCTTCCAGGTCATGCACCATGGTGCTAGGACCAGTTGGAGCGATGAAGTAGCTGAGGTGATCGCCCCTGAGTTCAGCGTTTTCTGTGCTTTCCCGTTCGGATCTCACCCTCATCCTCACCCCGCTGTTGAATTCGCGTTACGAGCACACGGCCCCGTGTACTGCCGAACCGGTTATGGTTTTACCCTGTGGCAAGCGCCATTCGAGTAGAGGGACTGAGCAGCGCACCTTGATGCAAAAAAAGTCACAAGCAGGAAAGCGACCCGCGTCATTAATGCAGGCTGTGCCGCACCACCAGCTGTAAACGCCATTCTCAATCATGCCATCGTGACCTGTCAGTCACAGCTGAATGGAATGGCCCCTGACTTGATTGATGCCGCTTGCAAGTGAAGGCACCCGACTCGAGGCAGTCCTTGATGCCAACAGCAATCTCTCTAGGAGCGGATTTATCGGAGCGCCGACCGGTACGAACACCATCATAGCCGATGCCATGCACCGCGCCGCTTGGTTCGCGGAAAAACCATCCCCACAGAATGCGCGCCGCGCTCGAAATAGAGTAGGCTGCGGGGATTGCCGCCAGTCGCGAATGGTTGCCATAGGTTCAAAGCGGCCTAGGACTCGACGTATGATCCTGTATTTTCTCTCAGCCAGATCGGGTCCAGTGCATCCATCCCACACCCTGTTCGCCTTACGTTAATGTAAAAGCTATCGCTCGGGTGTTAGTCGCTGAGGCCATTTCTGCCTTGTTAAATTATTTGATTAACAAGGCTTGGTGACTTCAGGCAATAGCTTAATCACAAGTCTACAAAGCGCACCTTCATCACTGTCCCCTCATCTGCGAGCGAGACAAATACTCTCTCTAGAAACAAATTGGACTGCGCAGCCCATTTTTCTACGTCCGACAGCCGAATAGAATTGGCGTATTGCTTACCCTTGCCTGGGCGCTCTGTTCTGTCACCTCTGTGTACGATCTCGTGTCTTCTATTGATCATCTTTTCAAGCGACGGGAAAAACTCAGAAAACTGGGACGCATCTTTGTTCATGAATTTAAGAAGGCTAACGATATCAGATACATTATTGAAGGTAGTTCTATCAAGATAGGAGCTAACGGAGCCTGCGATTAGTTGATCGACGGTCATACCCTTTAATTTATGCAGTTCTCCCAGATGAAATTTTTCAGGTTTCCCTGAAGAATTCAGACCCTGCAGAGGGATCTTATTCAAAAAATCCTCACCGGCTAGAGGCAGATAGTGAGCTGCTATTGTTCTCAAGCAATCTTCAAGCATGGCATGCATGAAGACCACCGCCGAGCGCAGAATATCAGCTTGATGAACAAGAACCCTGAATCGCCCCTGGTTTCGTAGACACCTCCAAGCCTCATAATGAGGCCCAAATAGGAGGTGCCATGAGTCGTCAGCG
>NZ_RHQO01000045.1:0-41347 GCF_003935475.1 Pseudomonas sp. p99-361
GCGCGGCCCCGCCCCCCCCACCGGCAAATCGCGCATGTCTTGATTTCAGCGCCAAACCTGTGGGAGCGGGCGTGCCCGCGAAGGGCTGCAAAGCAGCCCCAGTAACGCTTAACTGACTGGCATTCCGCTAAGCGCCCCTTGGTCCTTACAAGCCTTGCAGCAAGTCGGACATGTCGTCTGCGTGCTCTTCTTCCTGCGCCAGGATGTCTTCGAAGATGCGGCGGGTGGTAGGGTCTTTGTCGCCGATGTACTGGATGATTTCGCGGTAGCTGTCGATTGCGATGCGCTCAGCGACCAGGTCTTCCAGCACCATCTCCTTCAGGGAATTACCGGCCACATACTGAGCATGCGAGTTCTTGGTCAGGTTGTCGGGGTTGAAATCCGGCTCGCCGCCCAACTGCACAATGCGCTCAGCCAGCTTGTCGGCGTGCTCGGCTTCCTGGTTGGCATGCTCAAGGAATTCGCTCGCGGCAACGCTTGCCTTGATACCGCTGGCCATGAAGTAGTGGCGCTTGTAACGCAGCACACACACCAGCTCGGTCGCCAGGGACTCGTTCAGCAGGCGCAGGATCTGTTCGCGGTCGGCGTGGTAACCCTCGGTCACGGCGCCTTGCTCAACATGCTGGCGGGCACGTTCGCGCAGGGTTTTTACATCGGTCAGTTCTGTAGCACTCATGTTCATCTCCGAAAGCATCAGGGTGGTCGTGGCATGCAGGGTGAGACTTACGCGCCGTGAACGGCCTCGCTGTCTTCTTCGCGTTGTTTACAGGTTTTGAAACCCTTGGCATCAACATGGCCGGTGGCGTCGAAACGCACGTAATACGGTTGTTGCTTGCCATCGTGGTTAAGAATGTAGTCGTTGCAGGTGCCCCCGTGCGGCAGGTCGATCACGTTCGATGGGCTACCGCCAATGGCGATGACCTTCTGCATGGTCATGCCGTGCTCCACCTGCTTGACCAGCGGTTCGTCGCGGTAGATGACGTAGTCGACCGGGTTTTCCGGGCGGCTGCCGCAGGCGGCCAAGGTGGCGCTTGCCAGAAGGATTGCCAGGGTCTGCTTGTACATGGTCCCGCTCCTTGCAAAGGGTCTGTGTGGTTTTGAACAACAGCGCGCGCCAGGAGTTCGATTGCGATGCCCACGAAAGCCGCTGTAGGGTTGGCCAAACCTCCACGCAAAGGGGCAGGGGCAATGCAGCAGGATTTGGCCACGCAATACCCCTTGGTACTGGTGCCAGGGATGCTCGGGTTCGTCCGGGCCGGGTTCTATCCCTACTGGTTCGGCATTGTCCCGGCCTTGCGCAAAGGGGGCGCGCAGGTGTTCCCGGTACAGGTTTCGCCGCTGCACAGCAGTGAGGTGCGCGGCGAGCAACTGCTGACCATCATCGAAGACATCTGCAGGCGCACGGGCGCCGCCAGGGTCAACCTCATCGGCCACAGCCAAGGCGCCCTGAGTGCGCGTTATGCAGCCGCCAGGCGGCCAGCCAGGGTGGCATCGGTCACCTCGGTGGCCGGGCCCAACCATGGTTCGGAGCTGGCCGACCACCTGCAACGCACGGCGCCGGGGGATTCGCCCCAGGGGCGTATGCTGAGGGCGGTGCTGCATGCCCTTGCCGTGGTGCTGGGGTGGCTGGAAACCGGTTGGCGGCGCGAGCGGTTGCCGGTGGATGTGCATGCCTCGCATCAGTCGCTGACCAGCGCCGGGGTAGCACTGTTCAACCAGGCTTACCCACAGGGCTTGCCGGACACCTGGGGCGGGGAAGGCGCCCATGAAGTCAACGGAGTGCGCTATTACTCATGGTCCGGCACCTTGCAGCCCGGGCTGACCGACCGGGGGCGCAACCGCTTCGATGGCAGCAACCGTTTCTGCCGCCTGTTCGCCCGCAGCTTCGTCAGGGAAAAGGGCCAGTGCGACGGTATGGTGGGGCGCTTCAGCTCGCACTTGGGGCAGGTGATCGGTGACGATTACCCGCTCGACCACCTCGATATCGTCAACCAGCAGTTCGGCGCCGTAGGGCGGGGTGCCGAGCCGGTGCGGCTGTTCACCGAACACGCCGCGCGGCTCAAGGCGGCAGGCCTTTAACGGCGTATGTCGGGGGGGGCTGGGGGCTGAAATTCTTGGCTACACTCTGACCTCGACACCCGTGCATCGGGCACGGAGCCCAGGAGACCACTCCATGAAAGTGCTGCACATCCCGTTACTGGCCCTGGCGTTGATGTTCAGCGCCCAAGGCTTCGCTGCCAACACCGCGCAGCAGGAAAAAATGAAAACCTGCAATGCCGACGCCACCGCCAAGGCCCTCAAGGGTGATGAGCGCAAGGCATTCATGAGCACCTGCCTGAAGAAGAGCGCCCCGCAAACCCAACAGGAAAAGATGAAAACCTGCAATGCCGACGCCACCACCAAAGCCCTGAAGGGGGACGAGCGCAAAGCGTTCATGAGTGACTGCCTGAAGAAGAAGTGACCTGCGCCTATGCCTGCGCCGTCAAGGCTGGCAGACTGCGGGCATTCCCGCTGTCTGCCTTCGAGGCTGTATGACCTTTACCCCGCGTCAGATTACCTTGGCCAGCCTGATCATCGTCATGGCCGGCCTGCTGCTGGCTTTGCCGCTGAAGTTATTGCCCAGCCTGCTGGCCGGCTTGCTGGTGTTCGAACTGGTCAACATGCTGACCCCGCGCCTGCAACCCTTGCTGGCCGGGCAACGCGCGCGCTGGCTGGCGGTGGCGCTGCTGGGCACGCTGGTGGTGCTCAGCCTGAGCCTGCTGATTGCCGGCGCGTTCAGCTTCCTGCTGCACGAGGCGGAAAACCCCGGCGCCTCGTTGGACAAGTTCATGGCCCTGGTCGAACAGGCTCGCAGCCAGCTGCCGCCGTTCATCGAAGCCTACCTGCCCGCCAGTGCTGCCGAATTCAAGGTCGCCATCGGCGACTGGATCAAAAGCCACCTCAGCGACCTGCAACTGGTCGGCAAGGGCATGGCGCACATGTTCGTCACGCTGCTGATCGGCATGATCCTCGGCGCCATCATTGCCTTGCAGCGCATTCCCGATGTGTCCCGCCGCAAGCCGTTGGCGGCGGCATTGTTCGAGCGCCTGGCCTTGCTGGTACAGGCGTTTCGCAACATCGTCTTCGCCCAGATCAAGATTTCGCTGCTCAACACGGCCTTTACCGGCATATTCCTGGCAGTGGTGATGCCGCTGTTCGGGGTGCACCTGCCGCTGACCAAGACGCTGATCGTACTGACCTTCCTGCTGGGGCTGCTGCCGGTGATCGGCAACCTGATGTCCAACACCCTGATCACCATCGTCGGCTTGTCGCTGTCGATCTGGGTGGCGGCGGCGGCGCTGGGCTACCTGATCGTCATCCACAAGGTCGAGTACTTCCTCAACGCCCGTATCGTGGGTGGGCAGATCAGCGCCAAGGCGTGGGAGCTGCTGCTGGCGATGCTGGTGTTCGAGGCGGCGTTCGGGCTGCCTGGGGTGGTGGCGGGGCCGATCTACTATGCCTACCTGAAAAGTGAGCTGAAGCGGGCCGAGTTGGTTTGAAGCGGCAAGCGGCAAGCGGCAAGCTACAAGTTGCAAGTTGCAAGCTGAGCATCTATAGATGCACTAACACCTCTCAGCTTGTAGCTTGTAGCTTGTAGCTTGTAGCTTGTAGCTTGTAGCTTATCCGTACCGCTTGCGCGCTTCGATCGCCAGCCCACTACCAATACTGCCAAAGATATTGCCCTCCACATGCCGCGCATTGGGCAACATCGCCGACACGCTGTTGCGCAATGCCGGAATCCCGCTGGATCCACCGGTGAAGAACACCGTGTCGACCTGGCCTTCGCTCACCCCGGCCTTGGCCAGCAGCTCGCTCACGCTGCCGCGCACGCGCTCCAGCAACCCCTCAATGGCCTCTTCGAACAGCACCCGGGTCAGTTCGGCAGACAGTTCAGGCTCGACCCGGTGCAGGTCGATGCGGCGGCTGTCGCGCTCGGTCAGTTCGATCTTGCTGGCTTCCACTTCCATCGCCAGCCAGTGCCCGGCACGCTGCTCGATCAGCTTGAACAGCCGGTCGATGCCGAAGCTGTCCTCGATGTCGTAGCGCATGCTGCCCAGCGCCAGCTGCGACTTCTGCGAGTACAGCGCGTTGATGGTGTGCCAGGTGGCCAGGTTGAGGTGGTAGCTGGTCGGCATCAGGGCGCCGCTTTTCATGCGGCTGCCGTAGCCGAACAGCGGCATCACGCCCTGCAGGCTCAGCTGCTTGTCGAAGTCGGTACCGCCGATGTGCACGCCGCCCGTGGCCAGGATGTCGCCCTGGCGCTCGGCCAGCAGGTGGCGCTCTGGCGACAGGCGGATCAAGGTGAAGTCCGAGGTACCCCCGCCAATGTCGACAATCAGTACCAGCTCTTCGCGGCTGATGGTCGACTCGTAGTCGAACGCGGCGGCAATCGGTTCGTACTGGAACGACACGTCCTTGAAGCCGAGCTTGCGTGCCACCTCGGCCAGGGTGTCCTCGGCCTCCTGGTCGGCGGCCGGGTCTTCGTCGACGAAAAATACCGGGCGCCCCAGCACGACCTGGTCGAACTCGCGGCCCGCGGCCGCCTCGGCACGCTTTTTCAGCTCGCCGATGAACATGCCCAGCAGGTCCTTGAACGGCAAGGCACTGCCCAGCACGCTGGTGTCGTGCTTGATCAGCTTGGAGCCCAGCAGGCTTTTCAGCGAGCGCATCAGGCGGCCTTCGTAGCCTTCCAGGTACTCGTGCAGTGCCAGGCGGCCATAGACCGGGCGCCGCTCTTCAATGTTGAAGAACACCACCGAGGGCAAGGTGATCTTGCCATCTTCCAGGGCGATCAGCGACTCGACCCCAGGGCGGTGCCAGCCAACCGTGGAGTTGGAGGTGCCAAAGTCGATGCCCAGGGCACGGGCCGGGGTTACGTCAGACATGGGAAAAGGCTTCCGGAGGCAAAACGGCCGCGCAGTTTATGCCAGTTGGCTACAGAATCAAGACCAGTCGTCTGCGATGGAGCAAAGCCAAGGCGGTCTTGAAAGGCTATGCTTGACCCCTATCTTCAGTAGCATCTTCAGTTGCAACACGCACTTTCACATTGGTGATCCACAGATGGACTTCAAAGACTATTACAAGATACTTGGCGTAGAGCCCACGGCGGACGAGAAGGCGATCAAGGCCGCGTACCGCAAGCTGGCACGCAAGTACCACCCCGATGTCAGCAAGGAACGCGATGCCGAGGACAAATTCAAAGAGGCCAACGAGGCCTACGAGGTTCTGGGCGACGCGCAGAAACGTGCCGAGTTCGATGAGATCCGCAAGTATGGCGGCCAGCACGGCCGGCCATTCCAGGCGCCACCGGGCTGGGAAAACCGCGGTGGCGGTGGCGGCTTCGAGGGCGGCGATTTCTCCGACTTCTTCAGCTCGATATTCGGCAACCGTGGTGGCAACCCCTTCGGTGGTGGCCGGCAGCAGCAACGCAGTGCCGGCAGGCGGGGGCAGGACGTGGAACTTGAATTGGCCGTATTCCTTGAAGAAACCCTGAGCAAGGAGTCCAAGCAGATCAGCTTCCAGGTGCCGCAAACCAATGCCATGGGCCAGCGCACCGGTTTCACCACCAAAACCCTGAACGTGAAGATTCCGGCCGGGGTCACCGATGGCGAGCGTATCCGCCTCAAGGGCCAGGGCGCGCCGGGCAGTGGCGGCGGGGCCAATGGCGACCTGTTCCTGACCATTCGCATGGCACCGCACCCGCTGTTCGATGTTGAAGGCCATGACCTGATCATCACCGTGCCGCTGGCGCCATGGGAGGCTGCGCTGGGCACCAAGGTTGCGGTACCCACCCTGGACGGCAAGATCAACCTCACCATCCGCCCGGACAGCCAGAGCGGCCAGCGCCTGCGTGTACCGGGCAAAGGCCTGGCGAGCAAGCACGGTGAGCGCGGTAACCTGTATGCACAGCTGAAGGTGGTGATGCCGCCGGCATCCGACGAGTCTGCCCGCGAACTGTGGGCGAAGCTCGCCGAGAAAGCGGCGTTCAACCCGAGGACACAATGGAGTAAGTGATCATGAGCAGCACCCTGATCGTTCAACTGGACATGCGTACCCTGTGTCAGGAAGCCGATGTCACGGCCGACTGCGTGATCGAAATCGTCGAACACGGCATTGTCGAGCCTTCTGGCCGAACGCCAGAGGACTGGCTGTTTGACGATCAGGCGCCGTTATTGGCCAAGCGCGCGGCCAAGCTGCACCGGGAACTGGAGCTGGAGTGGGAAGGGGTGGCGCTGGCGCTGGAGCTGTTGCAGGAAGTGCAGCAGCTGCGCAGCGAGAACAGCATGTTGAAGCAGCGGCTGGGCAGGTTTACCCAGATGTAGGCTTGCGCGCCGGCCTTTGTGGGAGTGGCCTTGTGTCGCGAAAGGGCCCTCCCACAAGCGGCCGCATTTCAGCCTGGTTCAGCTCCCGGGTTCAGTACCCGCTGCATGAAGGTCAAATCCAGCCAGCGGCCGAACTTCACGCCAACCTGGGGCATCTGCCCGGTCACCACGAAACCCAGCCGCTCATGCAGGCGGACCGACGCCGCATTGCCACTTTCGATGGCCGCGACCATCACATGCTTGCCGCAGCCTTGTGCACGCTCGATCAGCGCCGCCATCAACACCGCCCCCAGCCCCTTTCCCCGCTGGTCGCCGCGGATGTACACCGAGTGCTCCACGGTCAGGCGGAAACCCTCGAACGGCCGCCAGTCGCCAAACGAGGCATAGCCCAGCACGCCCGTGTCATCCACAGCCACCAGGATCGGATAGCCCTGCTGCGCACGTGCTTCGAACCAGGCCTGGCGGTTGGCCAGGTCTACCGGGGTTTCGTTCCAGATCGCCGTGGTAGTGCGCACGGCGTCGTTGTAGATATCGAGGATGCCCGGCACGTCGGCGGGCAGGGCATCGCGCAGCTGGTAACTCATGACAGGGTCTCGCAAGTACGGTGCTTGCAGGTTAAATGGTTACCAGGCCGCGCACACCCTCGGCTTGCATGTTTTCGCCGCGCCCGCGCTGCACGATCTCGCCACGGGCCATGACCAGGTACTGGTCGGCCAGTTCTTCGGCAAAATCGTAGAACTGTTCCACTAGCAGGATCGCCATGTCCCCCCGTACGGCCAGGCGACGGATGACGGCGCCGATTTCCTTGATGACCGACGGCTGGATGCCTTCGGTCGGTTCGTCGAGGATCAGCAGGCGCGGCCGGCTGGCCAGGGCGCGGCCAATGGCCAGCTGTTGCTGCTGCCCGCCAGACAGGTCGCCGCCCCGGCGCTGCTTCATTTGCTCAAGCACCGGGAACAGCTCGTAGATGAAGGCTGGCACTTCGCGGGCCTCCCGCGCGGGGAAACGCGACAGGCCCATCAGCAGGTTCTCCTCGACGGTCAGGCGCGGGAAAATCTCACGGCCCTGGGGCACGTAGGCGATGCCGGCGTGCACGCGTTGCTGGGGTTTGAGCGCGGTAATCGGTTTGCCTTCCCATTCGATGCTGCCATCCCGGGCGGGCACCAGGCCCATCAGGCAGCGCAGCAGGGTAGTCTTGCCGACCCCGTTGCGGCCCAGCAGGCAGGTCACTTCGCCGACTTTGGCTTCGAAGGAGAGGCCGCGCAGAATGTGGCTGCCGCCGTAGTATTGGTGCAGGGTGTCGATCTTGAGCATGTTGGTGTTCCTGAAAGTGTTGCTGTGCCTGTGCCGGCCTATTCGCGGGTGAACCCGCTCCTACAGGGACCGCACAGATTTCAAGACTTGTGCATTACCTGTGGGAGCGGGTTTACCCGCGAATAGGCCGGCACAGGTATCCCTGTCTAGCGGCCCAGGTACACCTCGACCACCCGCTCATCCGCCTGCACCTGCTCCAGCGACCCTTCTGCCAGCACACTGCCCTGGTGCAGTACAGTAACGTGGTCAGCGATGCTGCCGACAAACCCCATGTCGTGCTCGACCACCATCAGCGAATGCTTGCCGGCCAAGCCCTTGAACAGCTCGGCGGTGAACTCGGTCTCGGCATCGGTCATGCCCGCCACGGGTTCATCCAGCAACAGCAACTGCGGCTCCTGTACCAGCAGCATGCCGATTTCGAGGAACTGCTTCTGCCCGTGCGACAGCAGGCCCGCCTGGCGCTGGGCCAGCGGCAGCAGGCGCAAGGTGGTCAGTACCTCTTCGATGCGCTGGCGCTGCTCGCCGCTCAGGCGCGCAGCCAGGCTGGCCCATACCGATTTGTCGGTCTTCAGCGCCAGCTCCAGGTTCTCGTATACCGTCAGCGCCTCGAACACCGTGGGTTTCTGGAACTTGCGGCCAATGCCGGCTTGGGCGATCTGGTACTCGCCCAGACGGGTCAGGTCGAGGGTGTCGCCAAAGTAGGCCGTGCCGCTGTCTGGGCGGGTCTTGCCGGTGATCACGTCCATCAGGGTGGTCTTGCCGGCGCCATTGGGGCCGATGATGCAGCGCAACTCACCCACCCCGATGTACAGGTTGAGCGCGTTCAGCGCCTTGAAACCGTCAAAGCTGACACTGATGTCTTCCAGGCTCAGCACCGTGCCGTGGCGGGTATCCAGGCCCGCCTTGCGGGTGTGGCCCAGGCCAATGGCGTCGCGGCCGGCGCCGAGCGGGTCGAATACCGGTTCGAGCATGAATTCGGGATGCACCGGGGGCACGCCTCTCATGGCTGGCTCCTTTTTTTCAACAGGCCGACCACGCCCTTGGGCAGGTACAGGGTGACGAGAATGAACAGCGCACCGAGGAAAAACAGCCAGAACTCCGGGAAGGCCACGGTGAACCAGCTTTTCATGCCGTTGACCAGGCCGGCGCCGAGCAACGGCCCGATCAGCGTGCCACGGCCACCAAGGGCTACCCACACGGCGGCTTCGATGGAGTTGGTCGGTGACATTTCGCTGGGGTTGATGATGCCCACCTGGGGCACGTACAGCGCCCCGGCCAAACCGCACAGCACGGCGCTGAGCACCCACACCAGCAGCTTGAAGCCGCGCGGGTCGTAACCGCAGAACATCAGGCGGTTCTCGGCGTCACGCACTGCGGTCAGCAGGCGGCCGAACTTGCTGCGGGTCAGCCGCCAGCACAGGTACAGGCTGGCCAGCAGCAGGCCGACCGTCAGCAGGAACAACACGGCGCGGGTCCCTTGCGCGGTGATGTCGAAGCCCACAATGGTGCGGAAGTTGGTGAAGCCGTTGTTGCCGCCGAAGCCGGTTTCGTTGCGGAAGAACAACAGCATGCCGGCGAAGGTCAGGGCCTGGGTCATGATCGAGAAGTACACACCCTTGATCCGCGAGCGGAAGGCGAACCAACCGAACACCAGCGCCAGCAGCCCGGGGGCCAGCACCACCAGGCACAGGGCCCAGGCAAAATGCTGGGTTCCGGCCCAGTACCATGGCAGCTCGGTCCACGACAGAAAAGCCATGAACCCGGGCAGGCCGTCCCCGGCCGCCTGGCGCATCAGGTACATGCCCATGGCATACCCGCCCAGGGCGAAGAACAGGCCGTGGCCCAGTGACAGCAGGCCGGCGTAGCCCCAGACCAGGTCCAGGGCCAGGGCGACGATGGCGTAGCAGAGAATCTTGCCTACCAAGGTCAGGGTATAGGCCGACACTTGCAAGGCGTGGTCCGCCGGGAGCAGCGACAACAGCGGCAGGGCGACCAGCAGCAGGGTGACGACGGCGCCGATGGCCAGCGACAGGCGCGGCCCGGCCTTTTGCGTAGCGGTGACTAGCAGTGGCTGGTTCATCAGTCGATTACCCGTCCCTTGAGGGCGAAAAGGCCTTGCGGGCGCTTCTGGATGAACAGAATGATCAACGCAAGGATGAGGATCTTGCCGAGTACGGCGCCGATCTGGGGTTCCAGCAGCTTGTTGGCAATACCAAGGCCAAACGCCGCCCACAGGCTCCCGGCCAGTTGCCCGACCCCGCCGAGCACCACCACCAGGAACGAGTCGATGATGTAGCTCTGGCCCAGGTCCGGGCCGACGTTGCCCACCTGGCTCAGGGCTACGCCGCCCAGCCCGGCGATGCCCGAGCCAAGGCCGAAGGCCAGCATGTCGACGCGCCCGGTAGACACACCGCAGCATGCCGCCATGTTGCGGTTCTGGGTCACCGCCCGCACGTTCAGGCCCAGCCGCGTGCGGTTGAGCAGCAGCCAGGTAAGCAGCACCACCGCCAGGGCGAAGCCGATGATCACCAGGCGGTTGTAGGGCAGCACCAGGTTGGGCAGCAGCTGGATGCCGCCCGACAACCATGCCGGGTTGCTGACTTCGACGTTCTGCGCGCCGAACAGCAGGCGGATGGCCTGGATCAGGATCAGGCTGATCCCCCAGGTGGCCAGCAGGGTTTCCAGTGGGCGGCCATACAGGTGGCGGATGACCGTGCGCTCCAGCGCCATGCCGACCCCGGCGCTGATGGCGAAGGCCACCGGCAGGGCGATCAGCGGATAGAACTCGATGGCACCCGGGGCATAACGCTGCACCAGCACCTGGACCATATAGGTGCTGTAGGCGCCGAGCATCAGCATCTCGCCATGGGCCATGTTGATCACGCCCAGCAGGCCGAAGGTGATCGCCAGGCCGAGCGCCGCCAGCAGCAGGATCGACCCCAGCGACAGGCCACTGAAGGCCTGGCCGAGCAGCTCGCCGAACAGCAGCTTGCGCTGCACCTGGGCCAGGCTGGTTTCGGCAGCGGTGCGCACGCCCGGGTCGCTTTCCGCGTTGGGTTGCAGCAGCGCTTCAAGGCGGGTGCGGGCCAGCGGGTCGCCGGTTTCCCCCAGCAGGCGTACGGCGGCCAGGCGTACGGCGGGGTCGCTGGCGCCCAGTTGCAAATTGGCCAGGGCCAGGCCGAGGGCTGCGTGTACGGCAGCGTCCGGCTCGCTGGCGAAGCGCCGGTCGAGGAACGCCATTTGCGCCGGTTGTGCGCTTTTTTGCAGTTGCTGGGCGGCAGCCAGGCGGGTGTCGCTGTCGTCGCTGAGCAACTGGTGGCTGGCCAGGGCATTGTCGATCAAGCCGCGCAGGCGGTTGTTCAGGCGCAGCTTGCGGGTGTCGTCGGGTGCGATGCGGCCCTGGCGCAGGTTTTCCAACAGCGGCAGGCGTGCAGCATCGGGTTGCGCTGCCCAGTTTCCGAGCAGTTGGGCCTGCTCCGCGGGCTTGGCGGTGAGGAAAAATTCGCCCTCGCTGGCGTGGGTTGCCAAGGGCATTAGCAGGAGAAGTGTGAGCAGGAGTCTGAGCATGCGGGCAATCCTGGAAATCGGTGTTGGATTCTTCGCGCGTAAACCCGCTCCTACAGGGATTTCACCGGTCCATAGGGCAGTGGGGATCCTGTGGGAGCGGGCAAGCCCGCGAATGGGCTGCAAAGCAGCCCCCTGCACTCAGTTACCTTTCACGGCGTAATCTGGCCGCTTGTCATTGCCTGGAATGAACGGGCTCCATGGCTGCGCCCGCAGCGGCTGCTCGGTTTCCCAGACCACGCTGAACTGCCCGTCATCCTGGATCTCGCCGATCATCACCGGCTTGTGCAGGTGATGGTTGGTCTTGTCCATGGTCAGGGTGAAGCCTGACGGTGCCTTGAAGGTCTGGCCGGCCAGGGCCTCGCGGACCTTGTCCACGTCGGTGGACTTGGCTTTCTCGACCGCCTGGGCCCACATGTGGATGCCCACGTAGGTGGCCTCCATCGGGTCGTTGGTTACCGCCTTGTCGGCACCGGGCAGGCCTTTGGCCTTGGCGTAGGCTTTCCAGTCGGCGACGAACTTCTGGTTGACCGGGTTATCCACCGACTCGAAGTAGTTCCACGCCGCCAGGTGGCCCACCAGCGGCTTGGTATCGATACCGCGCAGCTCTTCTTCGCCCACCGAGAACGCCACCACCGGCACGTCGGTGGCTTTCAGGCCCTGGTTGGCCAGTTCTTTGTAGAACGGCACGTTGGAGTCGCCGTTGACCGTGGAGATGACCGCCGTCTTGCCGCCTGCGGAGAACTTCTTGATGTTGGCGACGATGGTCTGGTAGTCGGCGTGGCCGAACGGCGTGTACACCTCTTCGATGTCCTTGTCGGCCACGCCCTTGCTGTGCAGGAAGGCCCGCAGGATCTTGTTGGTGGTGCGAGGGTAGACGTAGTCGGTGCCCAGCAGGAAGAAGCGCTTGGCGCTGCCGCCGTCTTCGCTCATCAGGTATTGCACCGCAGGGATGGCTTGCTGGTTGGGGGCGGCGCCGGTGTAGAACACGTTTGGCGACATCTCTTCACCCTCGTACTGCACGGGGTAGAACAGCAGGCCGTTGAGTTCCTCGAACACGGGCAGCACCGACTTGCGCGACACCGAGGTCCAGCAGCCGAACACCACCGCGACCTTGTCCTGGGTCAGCAGCTGGCGGCTCTTCTCGGCGAACAGCGGCCAGTTGGAGGCAGGGTCGACCACCACCGGTTCGAGCATCTTGCCGTTGACCCCGCCTTTGGCGTTGATTTGCTCGATGGTCATCAGCGCCATGTCCTTGAGCGACGTCTCGGAAATGGCCATGGTCCCCGACAGCGAATGCAGGATGCCAACCTTGATGGTCTCGGCGGCCTGGATACTCCAGCTCAGGCCCATTGCCGCAATCGATGCGCTGAGGGTAAAGGCCTTGATCAGACTGCGACGCTTCATGTGCTCTCTCCGCTGGTTTTTATGTGTTGGGCAAGCGGGAGGAGCTTTGCAAGGGGTGTGCCTAACGGCGAAACGGGCGGGATAGAGCAGTGGTGCGAGGTGTTGGGGCGTTTGCGCGGGCCAGCATGGTGCTTGTGGGGGTTGCGTGCACAGGATTGGGGCTGCAACGCAGCCCCCAAGGTCATTAACCGTTGCGCACTGTGGAACGCGGCTGACGGCGGCTGCGCACGCCCTGGTAAGTGGATGCCAGCAACAGGAACCAGATCGGCGTTACCACCAGCGCCGAGCGGGTGTCGGCCTCCAGGCTCAGCAACACCAGGATGAAGGCAAAGAACACCAGGCACACGTAGCACATGAAGCGCCCGCCCGGCATCTTGTACTTCGACGCCTGGTGCAGCGCCGCCCGTTGCTTGCGGTACTTCAGGTACGACAGCAAGATCAGCGTCCAGACGAACATGAACAGCACCGCCGATACCGTGGTCACCAGGGTGAATGCCTCGACCACGTTCGGCACCAGGTAAATCAGCACCGCCCCCAGCAGCAGGCAGGTGCAGGAGAAGTACAGGCCGTTGGCAGGTACCGAGCGGCTGGACAGTTTCTCGAACGCCCTGGGCGCATCACCTTCCTGCGACAGGCCGTACAGCATGCGGCTGGTGGAGAACACGCCGCTGTTGGCCGACGAGGCGGCCGACGTCAGCACCACGAAATTGATGATGCTCGCCGCGGCCGGCAGGCCGGCCAGCACGAACAGCTCGACGAACGGGCTCTTGCCCGGTACCACGTCGCGCCACGGGGTCACCGCCATGATCGCGATCAGTGCCAGCACATAGAACACGATGATGCGTACCGGGATCGAGTTGATCGCCCGCGGCAGGGTGCGCTCGGGGTTTTTCGCTTCGGCAGCGGTGGTGCCGACCAGCTCGATGCCGACGAAGGCGAACACGGCGATCTGGAAGCCGGCGAAGAAGCCCATCACCCCGTTGGGGAACATGCCGCCGTCATTCCACAGGTTGGCCAGCTGCGCCGTGCGCCCGCTGGGCGAGGTGAAGCCGGTGATGACCATGTACAGGCCGGTGGCGACCAGGCCGATGATGGCGACGATCTTGACCAGGGCGAACCAGAACTCCAGCTCACCGAACATTTTCACCGTTACCAGGTTCAGCGACAGCAGCAGCGCCACGCAAGTCAGCGCGGGTATCCACTGCGGCAGGTCGGGGAACCAGAACTGTGTATAGGCGGCGATGGCGACCACATCGGCGATGCCGGTGACCACCCAGCAGAACCAGTAGGTCCACCCGGTGAAGTAGCCAGCCCAGGGCCCGAGCAGGTCGGCGGAAAAATCGATGAAAGACTTGTAGTTGAGGTTCGACAGCAGCAGCTCGCCCATGGCGCGCATGACGAAGAACAGCATGAAGCCGATGATCATGTAGACGAAGATGATCGATGGGCCGGCCAGGCTGATGGTCTTGCCCGAGCCCATGAACAGGCCGGTGCCGATCGCGCCGCCGATGGCGATGAGCTGGATATGGCGGTTGGTCAGGTTGCGCTGCAGATGCGGTTCATCTGGCGCTGTGGGTGAGGTTTGCGTCATAGGCAGCATTCCCTTGTAAAGGTCAGTCTTCTTGTCAGAGGTAGCCGGCTAGGCTAACACGGGCGTCCCAATTCGGGGCGTGACAGATCGACTCTGCATTTGGGTAGCAGTGTGATGCCTGTGCCGCCCTCTCTACAAAGCCAACGCAGTTCGTTGTAGGAGCAACGGTCTTTCCCAAAATTTGAAAAGCCTGCGCGATTCATTGTGGGAGCGGTGAATGGCAGCTTCTGCTCCTACTCGTGCTCTAGGCACCTACGGCATTCAGCTTGTCATTCACCGCTCATGCACAATTAGGCGCTGGCCAACACCCGGCGGCGCCTCACCACCAGGCTGTCCACCGCCCACATCACCACCATCGACACCCCCACCAGCGGGAACATCACCCCCAGCACCAGCATCACCGCCACCGCCGCCTTCCAGCGCGGCAGGTCATGGCGCAGCGGCGGTACGCCCAGGCCGCCCTCGGGCCGACGTTTCCACCACATCACCAGCCCGCTCACCGAGCCCAGCAGGATCATCAGGCACACCAGCAGGATGATGACCTGGTTGACCACGCCAAACATCCTGCCTTCATGCAGCATCACCCCCAGTTCGGTGGCACGGGCGACCGGGCTGTAGTCCTGCCAGCGCACGTCGGCCAACACCTTGCCGGTGTACTGGTCGACATGCAGGGTGGCGTCATTGCGCGGGTCATCGGCGAACACGGCGACGGTGAACACCCCATCGGCGGTGGTGGGCAGGGTAATGCTGTAGCCCGGCTCGACCTGCCGCGCGGTGGCGATGTCTTCGACCTGCTGCAGGCTTACCTGCGGCGCTGCCGGTTTGGCCGACATCATGTGGTGCCCGGCGTGTTCGGCATGCGCGCCAGACTGCGGCATGGGCGTATTTTCCATGGCCCACGGCACGGTCTGGCGGTGCGCGTCGTTCAGTTCGCCTGCCTGCTGGTCGGACTTGGGCACGTTGGTCCACATGGCCGCCGGGAAGCGGTTCCACAGCTCGGCGTACTGCTTGCCCCACAGGCCGGTCCAGGTCATGCCGCTGAGCAGCATCAACAGCAGCAAGGCCGAACCCCAGAACCCGGTTACCGCATGCAGATCGCGCCACAGCAGGCGGCCACGTGCCGACAGCCGGGGCCACACTACCCCGGCGCCGGTGCGCCCGCGTGGCCACCACAGGTACAGGCCCGACACCACCAGCACGATGCCCCAGCCGGCAGCCAGTTCCACCAGGCGGTCACCGACGGTGCCGACCATCAGTTCGCCATGCAGGGCACGGGCGATGGCCTGCAGGTTCAGCTTGCCGTCCTGTTCGCCGAGGACCTTGCCGCTGTAAGGGTCAACGAAGACGTTCAATTCTCGCCCGCCGTCATGCACCACGAACTGCGCGCTGCGCTCGGCATTCAACGGCGGCAGGTATTGGCCCACGTGGCCCTTGGGGTAGGCCTGGTGCACCTCGGCCAGCAACGTATCGGCGGCCTGGCGATGATGGCCGGCTTCGACCACCATCAGGTCGCGGTACAGCACTGGGTCGAGTTGCGGCTTGAACAGGTAGATGATCCCGGTGATGGCCAGCAGGATCATGAAGGGGGCCACGAACAGCCCCGCATAAAAGTGCCAACGCCAGGCCAGGTTATAGAAACTGATGCGTGTTCCTCTCATGGGAACCTCCTTTTGACCCGCAGATGGGCGCAACCGAAGCTGCGCCCGTGGTTAGTGTCAGAAGCTGAAATCGACCTTGGTCCAGAACGTCCTGCCTGGCTCGTTGACCGGCTGTGGGTCGCTTGCCGGGTAGCCGAACCCGGCGTTCCCGGCCAGGTTCAGGTGCTCGGCGTATGCCTTGCCGAACAGGTTGTCGACCCCGGCGCTGAGCTTGAGGTTGGTGTTGACCTTGTAGGCGCCGTTGAGCGAGAACACGCCGAAGCCGGCGCTTTTTTCGTAGTCCTTGCCAACCACGTTGCCCTGGTTCTCGGCGATGCGGTTCTGCGCCGCCACCAGCCGCCACAGCGCACCGGCGCTCCACACATCACGGCTGTAGGTCAGGCCCAGGCGGCTTTCCAGCGGGGGCATCTGCGGCAGCGCCTTGCCGTCACTGCTGTTCTTGCCCCACGCGTACGCCAGGCTGGCATCGGCCTTCCAGTGCTCGGTCAGCTGGTAGGCCGCGCCCAGTTCGCCACCCATGATACGCGCATCGACATTCTGGGCCTGCGAGGTGCTCATGCCCATCATGCCGGGGCGGTAGTCGAACAGGATGTAGTCACGGATCTGCCCGACATAACCCGAGGCCCAGGCTTCCAGGCGTTCGCTACGGTACTGGATGCCGAAGTCCAGCTGGGTGGTCTTCTCGGGCTTGATGCCGTCGAAAGCGTTGGCCGCACCGGGCGGTGCCAGCTTGGGCGAAAACAGCTCCCAGTAGTCGGGGAAGCGCTGGGCATGGCCCAGGCCAATGTAAGTGGTGGCCGGCAGGCCTGCCAGGTCATGTTCGTAGCGCACGAAGCCGCTGGGCAGGGTGGCCGCGCGGGTGTCGCCCTGGGTGGCGCTGCCTTGGCGGAAGTCGCGGGCCGAGGCGCGGTCCAGGCGGGCACCGCTGATCAGGCGGTCCTCACCCGTGGCGTACCAGGTCAGTTCGCTGAAGGCACCGTAGTTGTGGAAGTCGGCGTCCTTGGTCCAGGCCTGGCCTTTGTGCGCGTCCACGCCCATGCCGCCACGCTGGCGGTGCTCGTTGGTTTGCGCGTCGAGGCCGCTGATCAGTTGCACGTCGGCCCAGCGCCAGGTGGCCTTGATGCGTGCGCCCAGGGTGCGGCGGTCCACGTTGCTGACCATGGGCATGCCCATCATGCCGCTGCCCGAGGGCGTGCGCAGGCTGTAGTTGTCCATCACGTGGTCGGCGTAGTTGTAGTAGACCTGCGCTTCAAGCGTGTCCAGCACCTCGCCGAGGTTGGACTTTTCAAAGCGCAGGCCCAGGCTTTCGCGCTTGAACTGCGAGCCGTCCATGCCACGCCCGGCGTAGCGGGCTTCGCCATCGCCCTTGCCGGCGGTCAGCTCCAGCAGGGTGTCCTGGTCGGGCGTCCAGCCCAGGGCGACATCGCCGTTCCACTTGTCCCAGCGTGACGGCACGGTGTCGTTGTTACCGTCGTGATAGTCGTCCGAGCGCGACTGGTTGCCGACGAACCGTGCATAGGCCTGGCTGTTCCCGGCAGCGGCATCCAGCACTTTGTCGAAACGGCCGTTGGAGCCGGCCAGCAGGCTGGCATTGACCCGGCTGCCGAGGCTGCCGAACTGCTCGGGTTCGCGTTCGAACAGTATCGTGCCCGCCGAACCGCCTGGCCCCCAGATCACGCTCTGCGGGCCCTTGATAACGGTCAGCCGGTCATAGGTTTCGGGGGAAATGTAGGAGGTCGGCGCGTCCATGCGGTTGGGGCAGGCGCCGAGCATCAGCCCGCCATTGGTGAGGATGTTCAGGCGCGAGCCGAACATGCCGCGCAGGACCGGGTCGCCGTTGGTACCGCCGGCGCGGATCGCCGAGAAACCGGGAATGGTTTTCAGGTAGTCGGCGCCATCGCTGGCCGGCACCGGCTGGCGTGGGTCTTTCGGGTTGGTGACCACGGTCAACGGCGAACTCGGTGCCACGGCGGTGACGACCGTCGGGCTCAGCTCGGCGGCCAGGGCTACCGGCGCAAGCAGCGAGCCGCACAGTGCGGCGATGGTCCCACGCAGGGACAAGGCAAAAACAGGGGTGCAGCCAGACATAATGATTCCAGTCGATCAGTCATGAGGTAGCGCGAAGCTCGCGGGCTTCGTGCACAAAACGTCGGTTCAGGTGCTGATCGAGGAAGGCGGTGCACGGCTGCGCGCACCGGGGAATACAGCCTGCCGGGCATGGCCCTGGTGCGTGGGTGCAATCAGGTGGCTGGTGGGGACGACGCTGCCGGCGCTGAGTGGGCTAAGGGCCTGGGGCAGGGCCGGGCAGTTGAACAACAGGCTGCAGTAGCCGCACTTTTCCCACATCACATGCAGCTGGCCGTCGCTGCCGTGGCCGTGATGGCTGTCGCCAGCGTGCTGATGGGCAGCCGGCATGGGCATGTCCATCGGCATGGCCATGCCGGCGTGATGGTTCATCGGCATCGCCTGGGAAATCAGCGGGCCGATGAAGATCATCCACATGGCGAACAGGCTCAGCCATCCGCCACCGGCGCGCCTGCGGTCAGGGCGGGTGGTACGGCGCATGCGGGGGTAGGGCAGGCTCATGGCCAGCGCCTGTCAGCTGCGGTCAGTGTGCGTGTTCGTGCGCTTGCGGCTGGTTCGCTGGCGCTTGCTTCTGCACGGCCACTTCGACGGTGACATCGCCGGCCTTCTCGAAGTGCAAGGTCAACGGGAAGCGCTTGCCATCGACCAGCAGGCTGCGATCCTTGGGCTGCATCAGCATCACGTGGTAGGCACTGGGGGCGAAGGTCAGGTCCTTGCCGGCGGGCACCACCACGCTGGGTACCTGTTGCATTTTCATGGCGCCGTTGGCGCTCATGGCATGTTCGTGCAGTTGCGCATCATCGCTGATCGGGCTGTTGACGCTGAGCAGGCGGTCGTCGGCCTGGCCGTTGTTGTGCACCACGAAATACGCCGCCACGTTGGGCGCATTGGGTGGCAACTGCAGCGACCAGGGGTGGGCAATGTGCAGGTCACCCACGCTGTATTCGTGGGCATTGGCGAAAGCGCCAGGCAGCATCAGGGCGGCCAGGACGAGGGCGTGCTTGAGCATGGTGAATCTCCGTTCTGTTTCAGGTTCAGGCAGTCAACGACGGAACTCAGGCCAGCGGAGAGGCACGGGGGTTTAACGCAGGCCAGAGCTGGCGCGGCGTGGGTTGATAGTCAGCCGGTGGCAGCAGCAGCCCGGCGAACAGTGTCGGCGGGTTGTGCAATTGCGGCGGGTATGCGGGCAGGGCCAACAGCGGCGCGGCGCCAGAGCAGCACCAGCAGTTCATCAAGGCGGCGCTGTCGTCGCTTTGCGGGCCCAGGTCGATCTTGGCCAGTGCCTGGACATCGACCTTGGCCTTGTTGGCCATGCTGGAACAGAAGGCCCCCCACAGCAGCTGCTCGGCCGGGCCCTTGGGCGCGGCAGAGGACAGCGGCATGGCCAGCAGGTTGAACAGCACTGCAAGGCAGGCTATCCAGGCGATGTGCCGACGTGGGGGCATAGAGAGATCCGGTCAGGAATCGTGGTGGGTATTGTAAGGCGGAGTATAGGTAAATACGCGGGGTGCGGTGAAGTGACGCAGCGCGTGGTGCTATCAAGCCTTGCCACGCCCCATCAGCCCACGCACGGTTTCCTGCAGGTCCGCCGGCAACACCACCACCTTGGCATTGTTGCTACCGGCCAGGTTTTCCATCGCCCCGACATAGCGCTCACCCAGCAGGTACATGGCCGGCACGGTTTCGTTGCCCACGGCTTCCTTGACCAACGAAATAGCCCGGGCCGAAGCCTCGGCCAGGCTGATTTGCGCCTCGGCGTCCAGCCTGGCGGCTTGCAGGCGCGCTTCGGCTTCCAGGATGGCCGCTTGCTTGGCGCCTTCGGCACGGGTCACATCGGCCTTGCGCTCCCGTTCGGCGGCAGCCTGGCGCTCCATGGCCAGTTGCATGTTTTCCGAGGGCTTGATGTCCTGGATTTCCACCGAACGCACGGTCACGCCCCAGTCTTCGGTCTGCTCGGACATCGCCTCGCGCAGGCGAGCCTTGATCTGCTCGCGGCTGGACAGTGCTTCGTCCAGGTCCATCGCACCGACGATCGCGCGCAGCGAGGTCATGGTCAGGCTGGTGACGGCGAAGGAGAAGTTCTGTACGCCATACGAGGCTTTCTGCGGGTCCACCACCTTGGCGAAGCACAGGGCATTGGCGACGATCACCGCGTTGTCCTTGGTGATGATTTCCTGCTCCTGCACATCGAGGATGATGTCCTTGGTGGGCAGGCGGTAGGCGACCACATCCATGTACGGGATGACGATGTTCAGGCCGGGCTTGAGGGTGCTGTGGTAGCGGCCCAGGCGCTCGACGATCCATTCCTCGCCCTGGGGTACGATGCGAACCCCCTTGAACACGGTGATCAGAACGAACAGCGCGATGGCGCCAACGACGATGAGGCTGGTCATGATGCAAAATTCCTTTTTGTGCGGTTTCAGGCCCGGATGACGCGGGCGGTATTACCCTCGATGGCGGTCAGGCGCACCCGCTCGCCGGCGGCGATTTCGTTGTCGGCGATGCAGGTCCATTCTTCATTGCCGAGGATCGGCTTCTGGAAGCGCACGCGGCCCTTGTGGAACTCCGACACCGCGGCGGTCAGCAGGCCCACTTCGCCGATCACGCTGTCGGCGGTCCAGCGCACATCCGGCTGCTTGCGCCGGAACAGCTTGAACCACAGCACGGTGGTGGCCGATGACAGCACTACCCACAGCAGTACCTGCATGTCCAGGGCCAGGGTGGGCGCGGCCAGGGCAACCAGCGCGACCAGCACGGCACCGATGCCGAACCAGAGGATGAAGAATGTCGGCAGGACCAGTTCCAGCAGGATCAGCCCGATGCCGAACAGCAGCCAGATCCACCATTGCATTTCCATATGGGTTGCGCCTTCCAGGGGGAGGTGCTGAGTGTAAGGCAGCGGGGCGCTACTGGGCCACTTGCAGGGCGTACGGAAAAATCTGAAAAAGCTGTCAGTGCAGGCCCAGCGCGGCCAGCAGCGCCAACGGCGTGTCGAATGCACGGTCCACCGCTGGCAACGCCGGGCGTTTCAGGACCAGCACCGGCACCCCCAGCTCACGCGCCACTTCCAGTTTGGGTTCGGTCGCCACGCTGCCGCTGTTCTTGCTGATCAACACGTCGATGCTGCGCCGCTGGAACAATGCCCGTTCATCCTCGAGAACAAACGGCCCGCGCGCACCGATCACCTCGCAGCGCTCATTGCCGGGGCAGGCCTCCAGTGCCCGCAAGGTCCAGAACTGCTGTGGCGGAATTTCGTCCAGGTGCTGCAGCGGCTCACGCCCCAGGGTAAACAGCGGCCGGCGAAACGGCTGCAGTGCTGCGATCAAGTGCGCCCAGTCTGCCACTTCGCGCCAGTCATCCCCCTTTTGCGCCTGCCAGGCCGGGCGGCGCAGGGCCCAACAGGGGATGCCGGCGCTGCGTGCGGCCTGGGCGGCATTGCCGCTGATCTGTGCTGCATAGGGGTGGGTGGCGTCGATCAGCAGGGTAATGCCCGACTCGCGCAAGTAGCGCGCCAGGCCTTCGGCGCCACCGAAGCCACCGACCCGCACTTGGCATTGCAGGTCCTGCGGCACACGGCCGATACCGGCAAGGCTGTAGACATGCTGCGGGCCGAGGCGGCGGGCGATGGCCAGGGCCTCGGTGATGCCACCCAGCAGCAGGATACGGGCGGTCATGCCACGCCAGCCTTGCCGACAATGCCGCCCTGGCGGTCGATGGCGAACACTTCCACCTGCACTGCCGCCGGCACCACGCTGCGGGCAAACGCCAAGGCATGGGCGCACACCGCATCACCCAGCGCGATACCGGCCGCATGCGCCAGTGCGAGAGCCTGCTGGCTGGTATTGGCGTCGATGATCGCGGCTTGCAGGGCTGTGTCAGCACCGATCGCCGCTGCCCAGCCGGCCAGCTGCGGCAGGTCGATGCTGGAATGGCGGCTGTGCAGGTCCATGTGCCCGGCAGCCAGCTTGCTGATCTTGCCAAAGCCGCCGCATAAGGTCAGGCGCGGCACCGGCACCTTGCGCAGGTGCTTGAGCACCGCGCCGACGAAGTCGCCCATTTCGATCAGGGCGATTTCCGGCAGGCCGTAGACACGGCGCATGGTGTCTTCACTGGCGTTGCCGGTGCAGGCGGCGATGTGGGTGTAGCCGTTGGTATGAGCCACGTCGATGCCCTGGTGGATCGACGCTATATAGGCGGCGCAGGAGAATGGCCGCACGATACCGCTGGTGCCGAGGATCGACAGGCCGCCGAGGATGCCCAGGCGCGGATTCATGGTCTTTAGCGCCAGCTGTTCACCGCCCTGCACGTTGACCGTGACCTCGAAGCCGCCAGGGTGGCCACACTCATCGGCCAGGCGCTGCAGGTGCTCGCTGATCATGCGCCGGGGCACCGGGTTGATGGCAGGTTCACCGACCGCCAGCACCAGCCCCGGGCGGGTCACGGTGCCGACGCCGCTGCCAGCGACAAAACGCACGCCCGGTTCGCCCAGCAGGCGCACCCGGGTGTACAGCAGCGCACCATGAGTCACGTCGGGATCATCGCCGGCATCCTTGACCGTCCCGGCTTCGGCGCATTCGCCCACCAGGCGACAGAATTCCAGGCGCATTTGCACCACCTTGCCTTTGGGCAGGGTGATAGCCACGGCGTCGTCACGCTGCCCGGTGAGCAACAGCTTGGCTGCCGCCAGGCTGGTGGCGGTGGCGCAACTGCCGGTAGTCAGGCCGCTGCGCAGTGGGGCGGGCTGTTCGCGGGTTTCTTCACGCATCGACGGGTTTCTGCACTTCCAGCAGGGTGATCGGCAGCGCCTGGCGCCAGGTGTCGAACGCGCCCAGTGGCTGGGCATGGGCGACATGCACGCGGGTCAGTTCGCCGCCGTGCTGTTGGCGAAAATGCGCCAAGGCCAGTTCGCTTTGCAGGGTCACCGCATTGGCCACCAGGCGCCCGCCAGGGCGCAGGCTGGCCCAGCACAGGTCGAGCACCCCTTCGCGGGTGACGCCGCCGCCGATGAAAATGGCATCGGGCGGCTCCAGCCCATGCAACGCTGCCGGCGCCTTGCCGCGAACCAGCTGCAGGCCGGGAACACCCAGCGCATCGCGGTTATGTTCGATGAAGCCCTGGCGGCCTTCGTCGGCCTCGATGGCCAGGGCGCGGCAGGCCGGGTGGGCGCGCATCCATTCGATACCGATCGAGCCGCAGCCAGCACCCACGTCCCACAGCAGTTCGCCTGGCTGCGGTGCCAGGCGCGCCAGGGTCATGGCGCGGACATCGCGCTTGGTCAGTTGGCCGTCGTGGCGGAAGGCGCTGTCGGGCAGCCCGGCCAGGCGATGGTGACGGGGGGCGTGGGGCGTGGCCTGGCAGTCGATGGCCACCAGGTTGAGTGCAGCGATATCGGTGTGCGGCCAGTCCTGGGCAGTGCCGACCAGCATGCGTTCGGCTTCGCCACCGAGGTGCTCGAACACCTGCAGGCGGCTGGGCCCGAAGCCACGTTCGCAGAGCAGTGCAGCGATGGCCGCCGGGCTGTCGCCATCGTTGCTCAGCACCAGCAGGCGCAGGCCGCTGTACAGGTGGGCGTTGAGGGCAGCCAGCGGCCGCGCCACCAGTGACACCACGTGCAGGTCCTGCAGTGGCCAGCCCAGGCGGGCCGCTGCCAGGGCGCAGGAGGAGGGCATCGACAGCACGCGCATTTCGGCCGCGGGCACCAGGCGCGCCAGGCTGGCCCCGACGCCGTAGAACATGGGGTCGCCGCTGGCCAGCACGCACACCGGCTCGCCACGCAGGGCCAGTACCGGGTTCAGCGAGAATGGGCTGGGCCAGGGCAGTTGTTCAGCGCGCGTGCAGTGCGGCAGCAGGGCCAGCTGGCGGGGGCTGCCGACGATCTTCGTGGCGCCCAGCAGGGCGCGCCGGGCTTGTTTGCCCAAGCCAGGGAAGCCGTCTTCGCCGATGCCTACTACTGTCAGCCAGGGTGTCATTCATACCTCTTAAAGATTCTGGGGCGCACAGCGCCCCAGAATTTCTGCTCAAACCCGAATGATGCTCGACCACCGGCTTTTCATGCCGCCGGCCAAAGCAGGCATAATACCGCGCCTTCTACACTCAAGCGCACTTTCACAGATTGCCGGATACTCCATTGACCCAGGCCGATGCCCCCGCTGTTACCCCACGTCCCTCGGCTTGCCCGGGGTTGTGGCGCATCGTCAGTGCCCGCGATGGCGGTATCTGCCGGATCAAACTACCGGGCGGCCTGCTGCTGGCCGACCAGGCCGATGCGGTAGCCGCCGCTGCCGAGCGTTTCGCCGGCGGCGTGATCGAGGCCACCAACCGCGGCAACCTGCAGATCCGCGGCATCGGCAATGCACACCACGCCCTGGTCGAGACCTTGCTCGCGGCAGGCCTGGGCCCGCGCGATGCGGCAGGCGACGATGTGCGCAACCTGATGCTCAGCCCGCTGGCCGGGCATGATCCGGCCATGCTGCTGGATGCACGGCCCCTGGCCGGGCAGATTCTCGACCTGCTCGAAAGCACCCCGCGCTTCCACCAGTTGTCAGCCAAGTTCGCCGTGCAGCTCGATGCCGGCGAAGCCCTGGCCATGCTCGAACACCCTCACGACCTGTGGTTGTCGGCCTTGCGCCTGGGCCAGCAAACCTGGCTGGCGTTCGGCCTGGCGGGTTGCCCGGCAGATGGCCAAGTGCTGGGTGCGGTGCCGCTGGCTGATGGCCTGGCCTTGGTGCGTGCCGTGCTCGACCGTTTCCTCGACCTGGCCAGCCCCGCGCATTCGCGCATGCGCCAGTTGCTGGAGGCCTGCCCGGCCGGCGAGTTTGTCGAAGGCCTGCCTCTGGATATCCGCCGCGACGCTGCCGTGCTCGGCTGGCGCCGGCACCAGTCTGCTCCCGTGTGGTTGGGCAAGCTGCCCCAGGCCCGCGGCCTGGCCCTTGGCGTTGCCCCGGCGCAGGGCCGCCTGACCCCGGCCATGCTGCGCGGCGTCGCCCAGGTCTGCCGTGAGCTGGGCGACGGCAGCCTGCGCCTGAGCCCATGGCAAAGCCTGGTGCTGACCAACCTGCCGGCGCAGCACATCGAGCAGGCCCAGGCCGGGTTGTCTGCCCTGGGCCTGCTTTGCCACGTCGATGAGCCGCTGGCGCGTATCAGCGCCTGCACCGGCAGCAGCGGCTGCGCCAAGGCCCTGGGCGAGACCAAGGGCGATGCCGTGGCCCTGGCCGCGCTGCTCGGCCCTGGCGCCCCGGGCAGCGTGCACTTGTCTGGCTGCCCCCGTTCCTGCGCCGTGGCCCACGTTGCCCCGGCCACCCTGTTGGCCCGTTCACCGGGCCGTTATGACCTGTACCTGCGTGACGCGTGCCAGCCAGGCTTTGGCGCCCTGCGCGGCACCGACCTTACCTTGAATGAAGCAGGCGCCATGCTCGACCTGCCGACGGAGCACCTTGATGATTGACTACATCCGCGATGGTCAGGAGATCTATCGCAATTCCTTCCGGATCATCCGCGAGGAAGCCCGGCTCGAGCGGATCCCCGCAGACCTCGAAAAGCTCGCCGTGCGGGTGATCCACGCCTGTGGCATGGTCGAAGCCATCGATGGCCTGCAGTTCTCTGCAGGCGCTGGCCATGCCGGGCGCGAAGCGCTGCGCAACGGCGCACCGATCCTGTGCGATGCGCACATGGTCGCCGAGGGCATCACCCGGGCCCGCCTGCCAGCCGACAACCAGGTCATCTGCACCCTGCGTGACCCCAGCGTGCCTGGCCTGGCCAAAGAGGCCGGCAACACCCGCTCGGCTGTGGCCCTGGAGTTGTGGCGCCCGCACCTGGAGGGCAGCGTGGTGGTCATCGGCAACGCCCCCACCGCCCTGTTCTACCTGCTGGAAATGCTCGACGCCGGTGCGCCCAAGCCGGCGCTGATCCTCGGCTTCCCGGTCGGCTTCGTCGGTGCTGCCGAGTCCAAGGCGATGCTCGCTGCCGACAGCCGCGGCGTGCCGTTCGTGATCATGCAAGGCCGCCTGGGCGGCAGCGCAATGGCCGCTGCCGCGGTCAACGCCCTGGCCACGGAGGTGGAATGATGGCGCCGCGTGGACGACTGCTGGGCCTGGGCGTAGGCCCCGGCGACCCCGAGCTGATCACCGTCAAGGCCCTGCGCCTGCTGCGCGAGGCCCCGGTGGTCGGCTACTTCGTGGCCAAGGGCAAGCGTGGCAATGCCTTCGGCATCATCGAGGCGCACCTGCAGCCTGCCCAGACCCTGCTGCCGCTGGTCTACCCGGTGACCACCGAAGCCCTGCCGGCGCCTTTGTCCTATGAACAGGTCATCAGCGACTTCTACGACGAAGCCAGCGTGCTAGTGGCCGAGCACCTGGATGCCGGCCGTGACGTGGCGGTGATCTGCGAAGGCGACCCGTTTTTCTACGGCTCGTACATGTACCTGCACGACCGCCTGGCACAGCGTTATGAGGCCGAGGTGATTCCTGGCGTGTGCTCCATGCTGGGGGGCGCTTCGGTGCTGGGCGCGCCCTTGGTGTACCGCAACCAGAGTTTGTCCGTGCTGTCGGGGGTGTTGCCGGCCGATGAGCTGAAGCGCCGCCTGGCCGACGCCGATGCGGCGGTGATCATGAAGCTTGGCCGCAACTTCCCCAAGGTCCGCGACGTGCTGGCCGAGCTTGGCCTGGACGGGCGCGCGCTGTACGTGGAACGGGCGACCATGGCCAACCAGAAAATCGTGCCGCTGGACCAGGTCGACCCGCTGTCGTCGCCGTACTTTTCGCTGATCATCGTGCCGGGGGAAAAATGGCAGGGCTGACCATGAACCCGGCACCGGCCATCGTCATTCTCGGGCCGGGCAGCCTGTTGACGGCACAGCGCATCCAGCAGTGTTATCCACAGGCTTTGATCCATGGCCTGCAGGGCCGCGTGGAGGGCGCCGACTGCTACTACAGTGCCTTTGGCGACACCCTGCGGGCGCTGTACCAGCAAGCCACCCCGATCATTGCGCTGTGCGCAGCCGGTATCGTCATTCGCAGCCTGGCGCCCCTGCTCAGCGAGAAGGGCAGCGAACCGCCGGTGCTGGCCGTGGCTGAAGATGGCAGTGCGGTGGTGCCATTGCTCGGTGGCCTGGGCGGGGTGAACGTGATGGCGCGGGAAATCGGCGCGGCGCTGGGTGTTGCCGCCGCCATCACGACCAGCGGCGAACTGCGTTTCGGCACCTGCCTGCTGAACCCGCCGCAAGGCTATGCCCTGGCTGATGTCGAGCAAGGCAAGCGCTTTGTTTCCGACCTGCTGGCTGGCGAGTCGGTGCGGGTCGAGGGGCATGCGCCCTGGTTGCAGCAGGCGCAATTGCCCGCCAGCGAGGTGGCCCGGCGCACCATTCATGTGGGGCACCTGGCGCGCCCGGCCAGCCGCGACGAGCTGCTGATCCACCCGCGCTCGGTGGTGGTGGGGGTTGCAGGCGGCGCGCTGCACACTATCCGTGCTGCCTTGCAGCAGGCCGGCATCGCCGAGCCAGCTGTGGCCTGTGTGTTGGCGGGCGAGCACGCCATGGCCGACACCACCCTGCACGAAGCGACGCAGGCTTTGGGGGTTGCCCTGCGCTTCGTGGCCCAGCCAGGCGATGTTGCCAGCATGCTGGCGGCGGCATTGCCCGGTGCCCAACTGATCGGGCAGGGCGACGTGGTCATCGCGGTGGCTCCCGCCCCGGTCGAGGTGGAGCGGCTGGGCCGCCGCCGCGGCCGTTTGGCCGTTATCGGCCTGGGGCCGGGCGCTGCCGAACTGATGGTGCCAGCGGTCAAGGCGGAGTTGGCCCGGGCGCAGGACGTGCTTGGCTATGAAACCTATGTGCGCATGGCCGGGCCGTTCCGTAGCGACCAGGTGCTGCACTGCACCGACAACCGCGAAGAGATGCAACGCGCCAGGCATGCCTTCGAGCTGGCGGCCCAAGGCCGTTCGGTCGTGGTGGTGTCGTCGGGCGACCCGGGGGTGTTCGCCATGGCGGCGGCAGTGCTCGAAGCGCTGCACGCGTCGACCGACCCGGCGTGGCACCGGGTCGACCTGGAGATCCTGCCGGGGGTATCCGCCTCGCTGGCGACCGCTGCCCAGGCAGGTGCACCGCTGGGCCATGACTTCTGCGTGATGTCGCTGTCGGACAACCTCAAACCCTGGTCCATCATCGAGAAGCGCCTGGACCTGGCCGCCCAGGCTGACCTGGTGTTGGCATTCTACAACCCGATTTCCCGCTCGAGGCCGCATCAGCTCGGCGTGGCGCTCGAGGTGGTTCGGCGGCACCGTGCTGGCAACACGCCTGTAGTCCTGGGGCGTGATATCGGTAGGCCGGGGCAGACGCTCAAGGTAGTCACATTGGCCGAGCTGCTGCCAGAAATGGTCGACATGCGCACCATGGTGCTGGTGGGCTCCTCCACAACCTGCGTGTTTCCTCGCCTCACGGGTGGGGTGTGGGCCTACACGCCACGTTGGTACCCTTCGGCCAGCTAGCTGCCGCGGAAACCCTTCAGCGCGCTGTCTTGCGAGCACGCTGGCTAAGGTGGCTGCCCCTGATTCAGGGGTAACCACCAAGGAGCTTCCCGATGTCTGAAACACAAGCCACTACCCGCGACGCCGCCGTCCTGGTCGAAGGCAACCTGCTTGCCTGTGGCGCGGGTATGTCCGTGCAAAGCCGCCATGACTGCAAGAATGCATACCACTTTGCCACCTTGGTGGCGGACAAAGCCTTCGATGCCGAAAAGCAGAGCAGGGAGTGGTATGACAAGCTCATCGATGTGATGCGTGACCTGGGCTTCACCATCCCCAAGCGCAGCTTCGAGCAGGAAACATCGGCCGAGCTTTCGGTCACCGTCGGCGCCATTGCTGTACGTGCTATTGCCGTTGCCGGCAACGCAATGTTGGGCGGCACCCAACTGGGCAGCCTGGCCAAAAAGGCCTTCGACAAGATGGCCACCGTCGAGAGCGACGCCAAAGTGCTCGACCACAAGCGCAAGAACAAGTCCCGGGGCATGGTCGGCCTGGCTGCGTGCATCGAGACCGAGCAAGGTGATGTGGTCATGGTGATCAGTTGCATCCAGGCGTCTGCCCCGCAGCTGGACGACGACGTGCTGGGCATCCAGTGGAAGCTGAACAAGAGCCGCTACTACGCCGGTACGGCGGTGCTCACCCTCAACAACTTCGTCTACGACAAAGTGCGCGAAACCGTGGAAAACAAACTGGGCGTGCGCAGCGTCGAGAACGTTCTGCAGTACGACATCTGATTGCCTGGCGGCATTTCGCCGATGCCGCCTTTTCGACTCTCCTTGAAATGAGGCAACACACATGGATAAAGCATCCGAGCAACTGATGCTGATCGGTGGCACGGCGTTGGTTTACCCGCAGAGGGCGGGCGAAATACTGCGCCAGGCCGCTTTCGACTCGATACTGTACGCCCAGCTGGTGGCCAACAAGCACGCCGGGTCGCGTTTCGAGCAGTATGACGCCTGGTACGCGGCCAACCGCGAGGCATTTCGCCAATTGGGCTGGATCAAGCTGGCCAGCACCCACGACCTCAAACAGCTGGGGCAACCCGTTCGCAGCACCCAGCTCCAGCCGCTGGAAGCCTGGTTGAAAATGCGCGCGATCAGCCCCGAAGCCCTGCTGACCACGGTAAGGGCAGGCCTGCGCCGCTCTGCCCAGGGTGTTGGCCATTTGCTGAGGTTCAGCGCCCAGGAGCAGGGCCAGCGGTCCAGACTGGTCGTGGAGGTGGGGCTGCTGAAGGCCGGGCCGACCCTCGATCTTTGCAGCATCACGCTGCAGGTCGACGAGCGTATTTCTGCCGTGCCCTTGAATGTGCTGCTGAGCGAGCAGGGACTCAGGGGCGAAGCCGAATTCGATGGTATTTCCCTGGCACTGGATAACGGGCGCTTCGAGCACCAGCGCACTGCGCTGCAGGCGCTGATGGAGGACAGGAATGCCCAGGGTGACTACCGCTTCGACCCTTATGCGCCAGTAGTGGGGGCAACACCATGACGAACGTTGCCCCTGCGGTAATCGGAGCCGGTATCGTGTCGTTCTTGCCAGGAATGGACGCAGCCCAGGCGAGCAAGGTGAAGCTGGCCCTGGCGCTGGCCGAGCGGGCCACGCAAACAGCCTACAGGGAGGGCTTGATCGAGAACTGGTTCGACTACTACCGCAACCAGCTCAAGTTCATGGGCTGGGACTCGGTGTCTCCCGAGCAGGCGCATTGTCCCGACCCGCGCCGTGCCAAACAGACCGATCAGGTTCTGGAAACCATCGCTGCCAAGGCGGGGGAGCGCTATGCAACGGCAACCGGGCTCTCCATCCGGAAACTGTTGAGGCAGCCCTCGGTGCTGCGTGAGTTGGAACGGTGTGCATACGAGCGCCAGCATTTCCAGCTACTGCCATGCGCGCCCGCCGGTGCCGGCCGGGTCGACATGGTGCTTTACCATGAGGTCGACAGCCACGCGGCATTCAAGGCCGGCTTTCTCAGCCACAAGCGTAGCCACCGGGTGGTGCGGGCGGAACTGGTGCGGTTCAATGTGCTGGCGTTCGAGAACAGCTTCTTGGGCAAAGTGCAGGAGCGGGTGGTGCAAGCCTCGTTGAACCGTATTCTCGAATACGGCCTTTAAGGTGCCAGGTAGCCCTTGATGCCGGTGAAGATGATCTGTGCAGCCAGAGCGCAGACGAACAGGCCCATCAGCCGGCTGACGATCTGCAAGCCCTGGTCACCGAGCAGGCGCTCGATGCGGTGCGACAGGTACAGCACCACACCCACGGTGAAGCTGGCCAAGGCAATGCCGATGATTGCCAGCAACTTGTCGCCCCAGTGCGGTTGGCTGACGCCCATTACCAGCAGGGCGCCGATGGTGCCGGGCCCGACGGTCAACGGGATGGTCAGCGGCACGATGGTGACGTCCTGTTGCACGTTGTCGGCCTGCACCGCGGACTTGCCTTGGGCCATGCCCAGCGCAGAAATGAACAGCACACTGCCCGCGCCAATCCGGAAGGCGTCAGCGGTGATGCCGAAAATGCCGAAGATCGCCCGGCCGAACAGGTACAGCAGCACGCTGGCGATGAGCGCGGCAAAGGCTACCTTCCACGCCAGTTGCTTGCGTTCTTTGCTGGAGTGGCCACGGGTCAGGCTGATGAAGCACGACAGCACGAAGAACGGGCTGTAGAGCACGAGCATTTTCAGGTAGACGCTGAACAACTCATGGAGCATGAGCGCGGGTCCTTGGCAAAGTCGGTTGGCGTGGGCTGGGGCTGTGGTGGGCCTGCGCCGGCAGGTCAGGAAATGTGCGCCGGGTCGGTCGCGGCTTCGCGCTGGCTGGCCCAGTACTGAATCAGTTCGCGCAGTTGCGACAACTCCACCGGCTTGGCCATGTGCCCGTCCATGCCGGCCAGCCGCGCGCGCTCCTTGTGCTCGGCAAGAATATGCGCCGTCAGCGCCACCACTGGGGTGCGCTGGCGCTTGTTGGCGGCTTCCCAGGCGCGCAGCTGCCGGGTGGCCGAGAAACCGTCCAGCACAGGCATTTCACAGTCCATCAAGACCAGGTCGTAATGCCTTTCTTTCATGGCCTGCAGGGCTTCCTCACCATTGCTGGCGGTGTCTGGTTGCAGGTTCAGCTTGCCGAGCATGCCGCGTATCACCTTGGTCGAAATGCTGTTGTCCTCGGCCACCAGTACGCGGAAATCTGCTGGCAAGTCCAATGCCTGCGGGACCCCAGGCGGGCTGGCGGGTAGCGCCTGCTCGCGGCCGCGCTGGGCCAGCTCCTCGGCCAGGGTGGTTTTCAGGGTATAACCGGCCACCGGCTTGGCGAGTATCCGTTTGACCCCGGCGTTACGCGCGATGACTTTGCTGGGCGCGTTGCTGATACCGGTGAGCATGACCACCAGAATGTCGTGGTTCAGGCTGGGGTCTTCCTTGATCTTGGCGGCCAGCTGCATGCCGGTCATGCCGGGCATGTTCTGGTCCAGCAGCACGGCGTCGAAGTAGTCGCGCAGGTGCGCCTTGGTGCGCAACAGGGCCAGGGCCTCCTTGCCTGATGGCACCGCGCTGACATTCATGCCCCAGGCACTGCATTGCTGCACCAGCACTTTCCGGCAGGTATCGTTGTCGTCCACTACCAGCACCCGGGCATCGCGCAGCGGGCCTTCGAGGTCGGCCAGGGGCTGTTCCAGGCGCGAAGGGTCCAGCGGCAGGGTCAGCCAGAGGGTATTGCCCATGCCTGTGCTGCTCTTGATGCCGAATTCACCTTGCATCAGGCCGATCAGCTGCTTGGCGATGACCAGCCCCAAGTGGCCGCCCAGCTTGCTGTTGGAGAGGAAATGGTGGCTGTGCAGTTCGGCCTGCAGCAGGGCCTCGCGGTCTGCGGCCGGCAGCGGCTCGCCACTGTCCTGCACGGCAATGCGCAGGCGTGGCACTTCACCACGCTGATCCAGGGCCACCACCAGCAGGATCTCGCCCTGGTCGGTGTTTTTCAGTGCGTTTTCCAGCAGGCTGGACAACGCCTGGCGCAGCCGCGTGGGGTCACCGCTGATGACCCGTGGCACCTGCGGCTGGGTAAAGCTGATCAGCTCGATGTTCTGCTGTTCGGCCTTGGCGCGGAATATGTTCAGGCAGTCCTCGATCAGCGCGTTGAGGTCGAACTGCACATCATCCAGCTCGATCTGCCGGGACTCGAGCTTGGAAATGTCGAGTATCTCGTTGATCAGGGTCAGCAGTTCGTTGCCCGCGCTGTGGATGGTCTGCACGTAGTCGCGCTGCTTGACCGACAACGGCGTGCCCAGCAACAGCTCGGTCATGCCCAGCACACCGTTCATCGGGGTGCGGATTTCGTGGCTGATCTTGGCCAGGAACTCGGCTTTGGCGTTGATTTCGGCATCGCTGGCAGCCAGTGCCCGGCTGACGCTGAAGCGCTCTTCACTCATGCGCCGCAGGCGTTCGCTGACCGCCAGGTTGAGCAGCAGGCCGCTGGCCACGGCCAGGCCCAGCAAAATGCTCAGTAGCCATGGCGTGGAAGTGCGGGTAAAGCCGAGCAGGGCCGGCAACAGCACCAGGCCACCCAGGTTGAACAGCACCATTGCCAGGCAGAACAGCCGGGCGGGGGCATAGCCCTTGTACCACTGGTAGCTGCTGACCAGCAGCATGCTCACGGTGCCCAGCGCCATCAGGGCGTAGGTCATCAGGTTGAGGGGCAGGGTATCGACGAACAGCAGCACCAGGCCGCTGAGCCCGACCAGCAGCATTTCACCTTGCAGCAAACGGTTCAGCCGGGGCGAATTGCACGGCGAGAAGAAGTGCTGGGTGAAATACAGCCCGGCCAGCCCCGCCAGTACCAGGGTCAGGTAGGCCGCGGGCGTTTGTGCGCTGTGCCATACATGCCACCACGGGCCGCTGAGGTTCAGCAAGATGAGGCCGCTGAGCAGCATCAGGCCGTGATACAGCGCCAGCACCAGGGAAGTGCTGGAGCGGCTGTAGAGGAAGCGGATCAGGTTGTGCAGGATCAGCATCACCAAACCGCCGAACAGCATGCCGAACAGCAGCGGCTGGCGCTGGTCGGCGGCGGCCTGGGCGGCGGGCTCCAGGCTGATGGCCGGGCGCAGCTGGTGTTCGGACACCAGGCGCAGGTAGATGTCCGCCGGTTGCTTGCTGTTGGGCAGGGGGAGTACATGGTCGCTGCCGCGCAGGGTGGGGCTGGCATTGCCGGCCTGGCGCCCGTGGTGCAGCTGACGCAGAAGTTGGTCGCCTTCGAGGGCGTAGAGGTCCAGGCCAGAAAGGTCCGGGGCGAAAACCCGCAGCAATTGTTCCTGGTCGCCCGGTTCCAGGCGGTAATGTAGCCACAGGGCTTGTTCTGCCGGTGCGGCATCCAGTTCGGCAAGGATCAGCGGGCTGAACTGGTTACGGTAGCGCTCGGAACGCACGTCGCTCAGTTGCAGGTTGGCCTGTTCATCGAGCAGCACCGACCAGCCCCCGCCATGATCGGCCGCAGCCGGGAACATGCAGAGCAAGGTCAGCAAGCTGACGATAAGAGCTGAGGCAATCCGAAGCCGACGCACTACGAAATCCCTTCTTGGCCGATGTGCCGGGTATCAACTATGCGCGGCGCACCAAGCCGAAGGCAAGGCCCATGGCGGGCCTTGTCGACGAGCCGGGCGCCGGGTGCACAGGGCACCCCGGCGTGCCGGTAGTGGTTACTGCTGGTGTTCACCGCGCTCACGGGCAATGGCCCGGTAGCCGATGTCGGTGCGGTAGAAGCTGCCGTTCCAGCTGACTTCCTTGGCCAGGCGGTAAGCCTGCTGCTGCGCGTCGGCAACGGTGCTGCCCATGGCGGTGGCACACAGCACGCGGCCGCCGTTGGTGACCACCTGGCCATCCTTGAGCGACGTACCGGCATGGAACACCTTGCCTTCGATCTGCGCTGCAGCGTCCAGGCCGTTGATCACGTCGCCCTTGGCGTAGTCGCCCGGGTAACCGCCAGCGGCCAGTACCACGCCCAGGCTCGGGCGTGGATCCCACTGGGCTTCGACCTTGTCCAGCGCCTTGGCGAAGGCCGCTTCTACCAGCAGCACCAGGCTCGACTCCAGGCGCAGCATGACTGGCTGGGTTTCCGGGTCACCGAAGCGGCAGTTGAATTCGATGACCTTGGGGTTGCCCGCCTTGTCGATCATCAGGCCGGCATACAGGAAGCCGGTGTAGACGTTGCCTTCCTCTGCCATGCCGCGCACGGTGGGCCAGATCACCTGGTCCATCACGCGCTGGTGCACGTCGGCGGTAACCACCGGGGCAGGGGAGTAGGCACCCATGCCGCCGGTGTTGGGGCCCGTGTCCTGGTCACCGACGCGTTTGTGATCCTGGCTGGTTGCCATCGGCAGTACGTTGTGGCCATCGACCATGACGATGAAGCTGGCTTCTTCGCCGTCGAGGAACTCCTCGATCACCACACGCGAACCGGCGTCGCCGAAGGCGTTGCCAGCCAGCATGTCACGCACGGCGGCTTCGGCTTCGTCCAGGGTCATGGCGACGATCACGCCTTTGCCCGCGGCCAGGCCGTCGGCCTTGATCACGATCGGCGCGCCTTTTTCCTGCAGGTAGGCCAGCGCCGGCTCGATCTCGGTGAAGTTCTGGTAGTCGGCGGTCGGGATCTTGTGGCGTGCCAGGAAGTCCTTGGTGAAGGCCTTGGAGCCTTCCAGCTGGGCCGCGCCCTTGGTTGGGCCGAAGCAGTCCAGGCCGCGGCTGCGGAACAGGTCGACCACACCGATGACCAGCGGCGCTTCCGGGCCGACGATGGTCAGGTCGACGTTCTTCTCGGCGAAGTCGGCCAGTTGCTCCAGGGCGCACACATCGATGGCGACGTTTTCGCACTTGGCTTCGATGGCGGTGCCGGCGTTGCCTGGGGCAACGAAGACTTTTTCTACGCGTGGGTCCTGCGCGACTTTCCAGGCCAGGGCGTGCTCACGGCCGCCGCTGCCGATGATCAAAACTTTCATGTCAAAACCTCGATTCAGGTGACCCCGAGGCGGGCGGGGAACGCTGTGGGAGCGGGCGTGCCCGCGAATGCGGCGGTGAATTCACCATCGTATTCGCGAGCGCGCCCGCTCCCACAGGATCGCCGCTTGCCCGGGGGCCGCGTAATTAGTGGCGGAAGTGACGCATACCGGTGAATACCATCGCGATGCCCGCTTCGTCAGCCGCGGCGATGACTTCTGCATCACGCATCGAACCACCCGGCTGGATCACGGCGCTGATACCCACTTTGGCGGCATTGTCGATGCCGTCACGGAACGGGAAGAACGCATCCGAGGCCATGACCGCGCCCTGTACCTGCAGGCCGGCATGCTCGGCCTTGATGGCGGCGATGCGGGCAGAGTTGACGCGGCTCATCTGGCCAGCGCCCACGCCGATGGTCTGGCGCTGCTTGGCGTAGACAATGGCGTTGGACTTGACGAACTTGGCCACTTTCCAGGCGAATACCAGGTCGTGGATTTCCTGCTCGGTTGGCGCACGTTTGGTAACGATCTTCAGGTCATCGGCAGTGATCATGCCGATATCACGGCTTTGCACTAGCAGGCCGCCGTTGACACGCTTGAAGTCCCAGCCCGCAGCGCGCTCGGCTGGCCACTCGCCGCATTCCAGCAGGCGCACGTTCTGCTTGGCAGCCACTACGTCGCGCGCCGCCTGGGAAATTTTCGGGGCGATGATCACTTCGACGAACTGGCGCTCGACGATGGCCTTGGCGGTTTCGCCGTCCAGTTCACGGTTGAAGGCGATGATGCCGCCGAATGCCGACTCGGTGTCGGTGGCATAGGCCAGGTCGTAGGCCTTGCGGATGCCGCCTTCGTCTTCCGGCACCACGGCCACGCCACACGGGTTGGCGTGCTTGACGATGACGCAGGCCGGCTTGACGAAGCTCTTCACGCACTCCAGCGCGGCGTCGGTGTCGGCCACGTTGTTGAACGACAGTTCCTTGCCTTGCAGCTGCACGGCGGTGGAGATGCTGGCTTCGCCCTTCTTGGCTTCTACGTAGAACGCCGCGCTCTGGTGCGGGTTCTCGCCGTAGCGCATTTCCTGGGCCTTGACGAACTGGCTGTTGAAGGTGCGCGGGAATTCGCTGCGTGCAGCCGTGGACAGGGTCTGCTGGGCCTGGTCGATGGTGCCCATGTAGTTGGCGATCATGCCATCGTAGGCGGCGGTGTGCTCGAACGCCTTGAGCATCAGGTCGAAGCGCTGGGCGTAGGTCAGGCCACCGGCCTTGAGGCCTTCGACGATGCCGGCGTAGTCGCTGGCGTTGACCACGATGGCCACGTCCTTGTGGTTCTTGGCTGCCGAACGGACCATGGTCGGGCCGCCGATGTCGATGTTCTCGATGGCGGTCGGCAGGTCACAGCCAGGCTTGGAAATGGTGGCTTCGAACGGGTACAGGTTGACTGCCACCAGATCGATCGGCTTGATGCCGTGCTCGCTCATGATGGCGTCGTCGGTACCGCGACGACCGAGGATGCCGCCGTGGATTTTCGGGTGCAGGGTCTTGACCCGGCCGTCCATCATTTCGGCAAAGCCGGTGTAGTCAGCCACTTCCACCGCGTCAACGCCGTTGTCCTTGAGCAGCTTGTAGGTGCCGCCGGTGGACAGGATCTCGACACCGAGCTGTTGCAGCTCACGGGCGAATTCGAGGATACCGGTCTTGTCGGAGACGCTGATCAGGGCGCGGCGGACTGGCAGGCGGGTAGTCTGGTCGGTCATTTCGGGTTCCAATAACGCGGTGGAGTCAGCAAAAAAGGCGCCTCTGTTCAGGGAGCCGCCTTTTCTGGTTGGGATTCTGTGTTACAGCAAGTCGTACTGCTTGAGCTTCTTGCGCAGCGTGCCTCGGTTCAGCCCGAGCATCTCGCTGGCCTTGGTCTGGTTGCCCTTCACGTAGTTCATGACGCTTTCGAGCAGGGGGGCCTCCACTTCGGAGAGCACCAGGTTGTAGACGTCCGTGACGGTCGCGCCTTCCAGATGGGCGAAGTAATTGTGCAGCGCCTTCTCGACGCTGTCGCGAAGGGTCTGGCCCTCTTCGCTCGGCGTGTTCAGGTGCTGTTTCAGGTTGGCGTTGTCGCTCACGGGCGTTGTTCCACTCACAAAATTCTCGGTCATCATCGTCATGCGGCCACCCCTTGTCCGTCCTCTGTCTCAAGGCTCTGTCGACGTTCGCTGAAAAACCCGCGAACGTTGGCGCACTGCGCTTGTGTGTCTTCCAAAGCGTTGAACCGGGAGCGAAACTCCTTGCCGCCGGGTCGTGTTGCCAGGTACCAGCCAACGTGCTTGCGGGCGATACGTACGCCCATCACATCGCCATAGAAGGCATGCAGCGCGGCCAGGTGTTGCAGCAGAATGTGTTCCACTTCGTCCAGCTGCGGCGCCGGCAGGTGTTCGCCGGTGCGCAGGTAATGCTCGATCTCGCGAAAGATCCATGGCCGCCCCTGGGCAGCCCGGCCAACCAGCAGGCCATCGACCCCGGTGGCATCCAGCACCGCCCGGGCCTTTTCGGGCGACGTGATGTCGCCGTTGGCAAAAACCGGGATCGACACCGCCTGCTTGATGGCAGCGATGGTGTCGTATTCGGCTTCGCCGGTGTACAGGTCGGCGCGTGTGCGGCCATGTACCGCCAGCGCCTGGATGCCGGCCTGCTCGGCGATTTTCGCCACGTTCAGGCCGTTTTTGTTCGCCCGGTCCCAACCGGTGCGGATCTTCAGGGTCACCGGAACGTCCACGGCGCCGACCACGGCGTGGAGAATTTCGTGGACCAAGGCTTCATCCTTCAATAAAGCAGAGCCTGCAGCTTTGTTGCAGACTTTTTTTGCCGGGCAGCCCATGTTGATATCTATGATCTGGGCGCCTGCCTCGACATTGGCCCGTGCTGCCGCTGCCATCATCTGCGCATCACCGCCGGCGATCTGCACCGAGCGCGGCTCGGGATCACCCTCATGGATGCGGCGCAGGCTCGACTTGCGGCTGTTCCACAGGTTCATGTCGCTGCTGACCATTTCCGACACGACCATGCCTGCGCCCAAGCGCTGGCAAAGTGTACGGAAAGGCTGGTCCGTGACCCCGGCCATGGGCGCGAGGATCAGGTTGTTGCGTAGCGTGTATTGGCCGATGCGTACCGCCGACATAGGTGATCCCTGTTGTGGGGCCGAATCTTGGAGTTCGAAAAAGGGTTGGCATGATACCCGCTCTCGGTGACCGGATAAAGATGGAACTGGATAAAATCTGAACAACCGGGGCTGGCGACAAGCGGCAAGTTGCAAGCCACAAGACAAGCAAGCCGACAGCCGGCCTGCTTCGTCTTGTAGCTTGTAGCTTGAAGCTTGCCGCTTATTCCGGTGAGCGGAAGCTCAGGCTGTAATTGACCGCCTTCGGGCCGGGGTCGAGGATGTCCAGGGCTATGTGGATCGGCGTCTGGCTGGGCATTTCGCCACGCCCCGCCAACTCACCCGACAGGTATTCGCTGGGCTTGAAGCGGCGGCTGGCGATCAACTGGCCATTGAGGTCGGCGAAGCGCAGTTCGAGCAACGGGAATGGCTGGGCAAATGGCGCACGGTTGTAGATGATCGCATCAACGATGAGCGCGCCTTTGAAATCCGGGTGGCTGCGTACCACTAGGTTGCTGCTCTTGATCCGGCCAATGTCGACACGGGTGGGCACCTGGCAGCCGACCAGCGGGCACAGCTGCAGGAACATGGGCCGGTACTGGTCCTGGCGGGCCATTTCGTCGAAGTGGAACCACACGTACTGGAAGGCCAGCAGGCCGGCGGCCAGCAAAGACAGCACGCCCCACAGGATCCGCTTGCCCCAGTTGGGCGCAGGCTTTTCCCAGCCCAGTTGCAGGGGGTCGTCGACCACGTCGACCAGCGGCTCCTTGCGCGGTGCGCGCTCGGGCTTGCCGGCAAGGCCGGGTTCCAGGCGCTCACCGGGCAGCGGTGCGCCAAGCTCGTCGTCCCGCGCCGACAGCTGCAGTGGCAGCGGTTCATCGTCGCGCGCGCTCAGGCCTTTTTCCGGGATGTCGTCATCGTCAGTGTGCAGCGGTTCGCCGAGTGTTTCAGGCTCATCGATTTCGCCAGTGCGCTGCACGGGCGGCTGGTCGTCGAAGTCCAGGTCGAAATTGCTGCCCAGTACCGGTTCGGTGCGCTCGCCAGGGGCAGGCTGCAGGTCTGGCGCCTGTGGCTCTGGCGTCAGCAGCACTGGCGCAGGCTGTGCCTGCAGTGGCGGCTCGAGGGGGTCATCGGTTGCCGTGCCGAACAGGTCGTCCACAGGCTCGTCGGCATGCCCCTCATCGCGCCGCGCTTGCAACCCGTCATCCTGCCGGGCGGCGCGTGCCTGCGCCGGCCCCCCACGCCGCTCAAGGCGCTCCAGCTCTTTGTCGAGGTCAAGGGCATCGAGCGCCTCGGCGGTGACGGCCCAGTCCTCCCCTGGCGCAGGGGTGGGCGCACTGCTGGCCGCCTCGGGCGGGGCAGGCGTTGTCGCCACGGCGTCGGGCAGCGCTGGCGCCGCCGGGGCAGCAGGCGCCACCGCCGGCGCTGGCGCGGTGCTGGCAGCGCGGTTCTGCTCCAGCAACTGCTTGGCGGCGTTGAACACCTGCAGGCAATGGCCGCACCGCACCACGCCGCGCGCTACGCTCAGCTGGTGGTGGGTGACGCGAAAGCTGGTCTGGCAATGCGGGCACTGGGTGACGAAACTGTCGGTCATGCGGCAATCCGGGAGCTGTGCAGAAAAGTATTCTAGGCCCGCTTAGCGGCGCCGACCACTGATGCGCACCCAGCCATCGCGCACGACGATCGGGTCCAGGTCGAAGTCGGCGGCATAGGCTGCGGCCACCTCCTCGCCCTGCTCGGCAAGGATGCCCGACAGTGCCAGCAGGCCACCTGGGCGAACCAGCCCGGACAGCTGCGGGGCCAGCGACACCAGCGGGCCGGCAAGGATGTTGGCGACCAGCACGTCGGCCTGCATCGCCGGCATGTGCTCTGGCAGGTACAGGGCCAGTTTCTCGTCGGCGATGCCATTGCGCTGGGCGTTGTCGCGGGAAGCCTCGATGGCTTGCACGTCGATGTCGGTACCCACCGCCTCACGGGCGCCGAGCAGCAGGGCGGCGATGGCCAGAATGCCCGAGCCGCAACCGAAGTCCAGCACCTGGGTGCCTTCGAGCTGCTGGCCATCGAGCCATTCCAAGCACAGGGCGGTGGTGGGGTGGGTGCCGGTGCCGAAGGCCAGGCCCGGGTCGAGCAGCAGGTTGACCGCGTCTTTCTCGGGGGCGTCATGCCAGCTGGGCACGATCCACAGGCGGCGGCCAAAGCGCATGGGCTGGAAGTTGTCCATCCAGCTGCGTTCCCAGTCCTGGTCCGCGATCACTTCGGCCTGGTGCTCGGGCAGTTCGGCGCCGGTCAGCAGGCGCAGGTGGGCGAACACCTGCTCAGCGTCGGTATCGGCTTCGAACAAGGCCAGCAGGTGGGTGTGCGACCACAGCGGGGTGGTATTGAGGTCGGGTTCGAAGATCGGCTGGTCTTCGGCATCCATGAACGTGACAGAAACGGCGCCTACTTCAAGCAGGGCGTCTTCGTAGGTTTCGGCTTGTTCCGGGCTGATGGCCAGGCGTACTTGCAGCCAGGGCATGGCGGGCACCTTTGGTAAATCGACAGGGGCAGCCCTAGGCTGCGCGAAGGCTGGCAGTTTACGCGAGTGCGCAGGGTTTGTAGAGAAGGCCCCGGCCTTGTGGGGGCAACTGTCTTGTATTGCCTGGGCGGGCCTCATCGCCGGCAAGCCCCACGGGGATCGCATCAGGGCTGACAGGTGTTTGCCACAAGGTATGCAGCGCCTGTTAGAGCGAGCGCCGCCCGCG
>NZ_RHQO01000046.1:0-41227 GCF_003935475.1 Pseudomonas sp. p99-361
ACAGGCGTTACTGGCCCGAAACAAACGTAGGAGCGAGCGCAGCTCGCGATTGCGCCGCGCGGGCGGCGCTCGATCTCCCAGGCGCTGAAGATGCTCCGGCTACCCTTGCCAGGAACCATAGAATCTCCCACAGGGGCTGCACAGGTTTCGGAATCTGTGCGGCCTCTGTGAGAGACGGGCGACTCTTCAATCGAGCTTCAGCTCTTTCTTCACCAGCTCCAGCAACTTGCCCAGGTCCACCGGCTTGAGCAGGAAGTCCACCACCCCCAGGTGCATCACGTCCACCGCCTCTGCCACATCGGTGTCGCCCGACACTACGATGATCGACAACGCTGCCCGCTCCGACTCGCGAATCTTGCGGATCAGCTCCAGCCCATCCTCTGGCTGCATGCGCAAATCGGTAATCATCAAGCCGATGCGCGGCTCGAAATGCAGGTACAACCTGGCCTCCTCGGCCCCGTCCGCGCCCACACACTCAATGCCCCGGCTTTTCAGGTACAGGATCAACGCTTCACGGTTCACCGCGTTGTCGTCCACCACCAGCACCAACGGCTTTACGACCACCGGCGCACTGGCCATACCCAATGCCTCGCGCTCTTCGTCGCTTAGAATATCGATTTGCTCAGGCATGGCCATCTCGTCAAGAAAATTCCGCTTCAGCCATAGGACCGCAGAACTTGCGTGACCCGATTCACCTTTCGTCGGGTCTTTGACAGGGGCTCATAGACTTACGTCCAATGGGCACCACCCCGCCGCAAGCCGACCATGGAGGCAGAGAACAACATGGCCGGCACCTATATATAGATATATATAGTTCGGCATAGCGATACGGTCGGTTTCATGAGCAAAAAGGACGCCTACAGCCAGGCGGGCAGGACCGCAGTGCTGCAGAACATTCAGGGCACGCTGCAGTTTCTGCAGCGCTTTCCGCCATTCAACCAGATGGAGCACAGCCACCTTGCCTACCTGGTCGAGCAGTGCCAGCTGCGCTTCTATGCCAGCGGCGAAAGCATCGTCAAGCCGGCAGACGGGCCGGTCGAGCATTTCTACATCGTCAAGCAGGGGCGGGTGGTGGGCGAGCGTCAGCACCTGGTGAAACCGGGGGTCGAAACCACCTTCGAAATCACCAGCGGCGAGTGCTTCCCGCTGGCCGCCCTGCTCGGCGAACGGGCCACCCGCACCGAGCATCTGGCCGGCGAAGACACCTTCTGCCTGCAACTGAACAAGGCAGCGTTCATCCGCGTGTTCTCGATGTCTGAAGTGTTTCGGGATTTTGCCCTGCGCGGGGTCAGCAGCCTGCTCGACCAGGTCAACCAGCAGGTTCGCCAGCGTGCGGTGGAAACCCTGGGTACCCAGTACTCGCTGAACACGCCGCTGGGCGAACTGGCCATGCGGCACCCGGTGGTGTGCAGCGCGGATACGCCGCTGCGCGAAGCCGTGCGGCTGATGCACGAGCAGCAGGTGGGCAGTATCGTTGTGGTTGACGCGCAGCGCTACCCCACCGGCATCTTCACCCTGCGCGACCTGCGCCAGGTGGTGGCCGCGGCGGACGCCGAGCTGGGTGCGCCGATTGCCCGGCACATGACTGCCAAGCCGTTCTACCTCAGCCCACAGGCCAGTGCTTTCGACGCAGCCATGGCAATGACCGAGCGGCACATTGCCCACGTGTGCCTGGTGGAAAACGGCCGGCTGTGTGGCGTGGTTTCAGAGCGCGACCTGTTCTCGCTGCAACGGGTCGACCTGGTGCACCTGGCACGCACCATTCGCCATGCACCGCGGCTGGACAGCCTGGTCTCGCTGCGCGGCGAGATCAGCCAACTGGTCGAACGGATGCTCGCCCACGGCGCCTCGTCCACCCAGATCACCCAGATCATCACCCTGCTCAACGATCACACGGTATGCCGGGTCATCGAACTGGCCCTGGCTGAACGGGGCGACCCTGGGGTGCCTTTCAGCTGGCTGTGCTTTGGCAGCGAAGGGCGTCGCGAACAGACCCTGCACACCGACCAGGACAACGGCATCCTTTTCGAGGCGCTGGACAGTGCCGAGGCCGACGCCATCCGTGCCCGCCTCCTGCCGCTGGCACAGTACATCAACCAATGCCTGGCCCAGTGTGGCTTCACCTTGTGTACGGGCAACATCATGGCCGGCAACCCTGCGCTGTGCCTGTCGCGTGCCGAGTGGGCGCGGCGCTTTGCCGGTTTTGTCCGCGAAGCCAGCCCGGAAAACCTGCTGGGCTCAAGCATCTACTTCGACCTGCGGGTGGTGTGGGGCGACGATCAGGGCTGCGAGCAACTGCGCCAAGGCGTGCTGGCGCAGGTGGCCGACAACCGTATATTCCAGCGCATGATGGCGGAAAACGCCCTGCGCCAGCGCCCGCCAGTGGGCCGCCTGCGCGAGTTCGTGCTGACCCGCCAAGGCAATGACAAGGCGGCCACACTCGACCTGAAGGTCCAGGGCCTGACGCCCTTCGTCGATGGTGCCCGGCTGCTGGCGCTGGCCAATGGCATCGGCGCCTGCAATACCCTGGAGCGCTTGCGCCAGCTGGTCGCCAAAGGGGTAATCGAAGCACTGGACGGCGCGGCCTATGAAGAGGCGTATCACTTCATTCAGCAGACCCGCATGCAACAGCATCAACGCCAGGCCCGCGCCAACCTGCCGTATTCCAACCGGCTTGACCCGGACAGCCTCAACCACCTGGACCGGCGTATCCTGCGCGAGTCCCTGCGCCAGGCCCAGCGCCTGCAAAGCAGCCTGGCCCTGCGGTACCAGTTATGAACCTGTTCGCCTGGCTGCGCCCCGGCACACCCGAGCTGGACCCTGCCACGCGCCAGCGCCTGGCCCGGCAACCTAAACCCGCGCCCCTGGGTGTGTGCACGTTGCGTGAGCAGCGCTGGGTGGTGCTGGACCTGGAAACCAGCGGGCTCAACCCCAACCGTGACCAGGTACTGTCGATCGGCGCAGTGGCCATCGAGGACGGGGCCATCGACTTTGCCCAGCAATTTGAACGCACCCTGCAGCGGCCACTGCTGAAAACCAACGCCAGCGTGCTGATTCACGGGCTAGGGCCAAGCGCCCTGGCGGCCGGTTGCGAGCCCGCCGAAGCCTTGCTGGACCTGCTCGACTTCATTGGCGACAGCCCGGTGCTGGCATTCCATGCTCCGTTCGACCAGCGCATGCTGGCGCGGGCACTGAAAGAAAGCCTGGGTTACCGCTTGCAGTCGCCGTTTCTGGATGTGGCCGAGCTGGCGCCGATGCTCAACCCCGACACGGTTCTGCGCGAGGCGGGCCTGGATGACTGGGTGGCGCGCTTTGGGCTACAGGTGGAAGAACGCCACCACGCCAGCGCTGATGCCCAGGTCACCGCAGAACTTGTGCTGATCCTGTTCAGCCAGGCCCGGCGCCAACAACTGGACAGCCCGCTGCAACTGGAACAGCGCCTGCGCAGCTGGCAGCGACGCAAGGTGCAGAGCCATGGCATGTAAGGCCAGGGCTACGCAGCGCCGGTGAAACCGCAGGCCTTTGGCCAACCCCATGCAGGCGAACCGATAAGCGTCCATTGCACCCACCCCCTCCCCTCTGCAACAATCGCGAATAATTATCGTTAGTTAATGCATACGTTCCGGGGGGACGCTGCTTGCCTTCTGCACAGAGCCCACACGCCGATCTGGTCGGTACGCTGTACCGCGATCACCGCGGCTGGCTGCTCGCCTGGTTGCAACGCAACATGGCCTGCCGCCAACGTGCCGAAGACCTGAGCCAGGACACCTTCGTGCGCCTGCTAGGCCGCGAGCAACTGGCCTCGCCCCGCGAACCGCGTGCCTTTCTTGCGGCCGTGGCCAAGGGGCTGATGTTCGACCACTTCCGGCGCGCCGCACTGGAACAGGCCTACCTCGCGGAACTGGCACTGGTGCCGGAAGCCGAACACCCCTCCCCCGAAGTACAGCACCTGATTCTGGAAGACCTCAAAGCCATCGACCGCCTGCTTGGCAAGCTGTCGAGCAAAGCCCGCGCGGCGTTCCTGCACAACCGCCTGGATGGCATGGGCCATGCCGAAATCGCCGAGCGCCTGGGCGTTTCGGTGTCGCGGGTGCGCCAGTACCTCGCCCAGGGTATGCGCCAGTGCTACGTGGCCCTGTACGGGGAGCCGACGTGAGCAACGCACCGGTCTCGTCGCGTGTACTGGAAGCTGCCATTGCCTGGAAACTCAACCTCGACGGCGGCAGCGACAGCCCTACCGAACGTGGCGAGTTCATGCGCTGGCATGCCGCCAGCGAAGAACACGCGCGCGCCTGGCGACAGCTCGGCGCCATGGACCAGCGGCTCAGCGCAGCCGCCGGCCCGGCGCGCCAGGCGTTGCTGCAGTCGCGCGCCAGCCTGCGCCGGCGCATCGGCAAGGTCGGCGGCGGCCTGGCCGGCATGTTCCTGCTCGGCTCGCTGCTGGCCTGGGTTGGCGCACCGTCACTGGCGCCCAGCTACTGGCTTGCCGACCAGCGTACCGCCACCGGCGAGTTGCGCACCTTGCGCCTGGCCGACGGCACCCTGTTGAGCCTCAATACCCACACCGCGGTAGACATCGACTACGCCGGTGCGCAACGGGTGATCGTGCTGCACCAGGGTGAAATCTCGGTCGATACCGGCCACCAGGACCCACGCCCGCTGCTGGTGCGCACCGACGATGGCCGCTTGCGCCCACTGGGCACGCGCTTCCTGGTACGTCGTGAAGCCGCAGGCACGCGCCTTGAAGTGTTGCAAGCGTCGGTCGCGGCCATGCCGCATAACAGCGGTGACGAGCAGGTGTTGCGCGAAGGCCAGCAGGTGCTGATGCATGCCGATGGCCTGGGCCAGGTCAGCGCAGTGCCGGCCGGTGCCGATGCCTGGACGCGCGGCATGCTGGTGGTCGACGACGTACGCCTTGGCGACTTGCTGGCGGTGCTGGGCAAGTACCGCAGCGGCTACCTGGGCGTGGATGCAGCGGTCGCCGACCTGCGGGTAAGCGGCAGCTTCCCGCTGACCGATACCGACCTGGCACTGGCCTCACTGGAGCCGGTGCTGCCGGTGAAGGTCGAGCGGCATACCCAGTGGTGGGTGAAGGTCACGCCCAAGTAGCGCTGTAGCAGCCTGATCGCAGGCGCCCCTGCTTTTATAAACAATTCTCACTTTTTTTCAGATTCGCCCTGTCACTTTTCGATTCTCGCTCGGCAAGGATGCAGCAAGCACTTACCCGTCGAGGAACCGCCGCATGTCCCGTGCCGTAGATCGTATCCTGCGCCCCAGCCTGATGGCCCTGGCCATCGGCATGGCCGCGCCGCTGGTCAGCCCTGCCTTGTTCGCCGCCGAGCAATCCGCGCTGCGCGCCTACAACCTGCCCAGCGCACCGCTGGCCACTGCCCTGAACCAGATCGCCAGCCAGGCCGGTATCGCCCTGGCCCTTGACCCGGCGCTGGTCAGTGGGCGCACCTCGGCACCGGTCAACGGCCGCTATGACGGCCTCGGCGCCTTGCAGGCAGCGCTGCTGGGCAGCGGCCTGCAATTGCAGCAGAGCAGCGCGGGCAGCTACAGCCTGGTCGCGGTGCCGGAGGGCAGCCTGGCCTTGCCGGAAATCACCGTGAACGCCAACAGCGCCAGTGAAAGCGCGTGGGGCCCGGTCGACGGCTACTTGGCCCAGCGCACGGCCGCCGGCACCAAGACCGACACCGCCCTGGTCGAAGTCCCACGGTCCATTTCCGTGGCGACCCGCGAGCAGATGAAAGACCGCGGCGTGCACAGCCTCGACGATGCCGTGCGCTATATGCCAGGCATCGTCTCTGCCAGCTTCGGCAGCGACACCCGCTATGACTGGATGCGTGTGCGCGGCTTCGAGCCCACCCAGTTCCTGGATGGCCTGCCGTTGCCACGTGGCGTGTACGCCAACCCGAAAGCCGAAACCTGGAACCTCGACCGCCTGGCGCTGCTGCGTGGCCCGGCTTCTTCGGTCTATGGCCAGACCCCGCCCGGCGGCCTGCTGGACATGGTCAGCCGCCGCCCGCAAGCCGAAAGCGCGCATGAAGTCGAACTGCAATATGGCAGTGACAACCACCGCCAGATCAACTTCGCCAGCACCGGCAAGATCGATGACGACGGCCGCTTGCTGTATAGCGTGAGCGGTGTGATCCGTGACAGCGGTACGCAGGTCGATCACATCGACAACAAGCGCTACAACATCGCCCCGAGCCTGACCTGGAACGTGGACGAAGATACCTCGCTGACCTTCCTCTCCCAGTTCACCCGCGACGACACCGGGGTAACCAGCCAGTTCCGACCGATCCAGGGCACCAAGATCGACATGCCGTTCGGCAAGATCTCGCACCACAAGAACCTGGGTGACCCTAATTACGAATTCTACGACCGTACCTACTACGCGCTGGGCTACGCGTTCGAGCACCGTTTCAACGACGTGTGGCAGTTCCGGCAAAACTTGCGCTATACCAAGTCCGAGCTGTCGTTCCAGACGATCACCGTCAACAGCTACTTGCCAGAGTTCGGCATGGTCGTGGACGACCAAGGCAACGTGGGGCGTAGTACCACCAACGTTGACGAGGACATCAGCCAGTTCGCCGTCGACAACAACTTTCAGGGTGATTTCAGCACAGGCGCCATCAGCCACACCTTGCTGGTCGGCCTGGACCACCAACGTACCAACAACAATTTCCTGACGATCTATGGCGCTGCGCCGCCCATCAATGTCAACGACCCGGTCTACGGTTTGCCGATCAGCAGACCGGACCGTTCCACTGCCTACTACGACTACGACCAGAAAACCATTCAGACCGGCCTGTACGTGCAGGACCAGATGGCGCTGGGCAACTGGCGGCTGACCTTGGGTGGTCGGGAGGACTGGGTACACACCGGTACAACGTTCTTCAACAAAGGCGACGCTACCAACACCCAGCGCGACAGTAACTTCAGCGGCAACGCGGCGATCAGTTACGTCTTCGATTCGGGGTTTGTGCCTTACCTGTCCTATGCAGAATCTTTCCAGCCCGCCAGCAAGGCCGATGCGGACCCACTGAAGTCGTTCAAACCAACCGAAGGCAAGCAGTGGGAACTGGGTGTCAAATACCAGCCCCCCGGTTCAAATACGCTGCTCTCGGCCGCGGTGTATGACCTGACTCAAAAGAATGTGCTGGTCACCAGCAACGACGGCAATACCAGTGTCACCAGCCAGACCGGCGAAGTGAAAGTCCGCGGCCTGGAGCTTGAAGCGGTTTCCGACGTTACCGACAACCTGAAGGTAATTGCCGCCTATACCCTGGCCAAATCCGAAGTGCAGGATGGTCAGTTCAAGGGCAACCGCCTGCAACTGATGCCTAACCAGCAAGCCTCGGTGTGGGGCGACTACACCTTCCACTCGGGCGTACTGGACGGCTTCGGCATCGGCCTGGGGGCACGCTACACCGGCAATACCTATGGTGACCAAGGCAACACCTGGCTGGGCAAGGCCAATGCCTACACGGTGTTCGATGCAGCGGTGCATTACGACCTGGGCCGCCTGGACAACAGCCTGAAAGGGGCGTCGGTCGCGCTCAATGCGAACAACCTGCTGGACAAGCACTACCTCTCCACCTGTGACTCGTACTACTGCTACTACGGCGACGAGCGGAGTGTCGTGGCCAGCGCCACCTACAAGTTCTGAGTGAGCCGGGGCCGCGTTGCGGCCCCCTCCAATTCCTCAGGCAAAAAACGGTACCGTGATGAAAAGCCCAACCATCCGCCGCTGGTCAGCGGTCCACACCTGGAGCAGCCTGGTTTGTACCCTGTTCCTGCTGTTGCTCGCCCTCACCGGCCTGCCGCTGATCTTCCACCACGAACTCGAACACCTGCTGGGCGAAGCCGCCGAACTGCGCGAAATGCCCCCCGGCACCCCGCACCTAGACCTGCAACAGCTGGTACTCAAGGCCGAGCAGCACCGCCCCGGCGAGGTCATGCAGTACTTTGGCTATGAAGAAGACCAACCCGACGGCGTGGTGGCCATCACCGCCGCCACCGCCGGTACCGAGCCCAACCTGTCGCACACCTTCATGCTCGACGCCCGCACAGGCGAAGCGGTAGCCATGCCCGCCGCCAACGGTGGCTTCATGATGCTGATGCTGCGCCTGCACGTGGACATGTTCGCCGGCCTGCCGGGCAAGTTGCTGCTGGCCTTCATGGGCGTGCTGTTCGTCGTCGCGATCGTGTCCGGCACCGTGCTGTATGCCCCGTTCATGCGCCGGCTGGGCTTCGCCAGCGTGCGCCACGACAAATCCCGGCGCCTGCGCTGGCTCGACCTGCACAACCTGATCGGCATCGTCACGTTGGCCTGGGCACTGACTGTCGGTGTAACTGGCGTGATCAGCGCCCTGTCCGACCTGGTGATCGCTGCCTGGCGCAACGACAGCCTGGCGGCCATGGTGGCGCCCTACCGCAACGCCCCACCGCTGGGCGAACGCGCTGCGGCCAGCGACCTGCTGGCCATCGCCAAACAGGCCGCCCCCGGCATGCGCCCAGACTTCATCGCCTTCCCCGGTACACGCTTCTCCAGTGAGCACCACTACGCGGTGTTCATGAAAGGTGCCACGCACCTCACTTCGCACCTGCTGACCCCGGTCCTGATCGATGCACGCACGCTGCAAGTGACCGCCGTCGGCGAACGCCCCTGGTACATGGATGCCATGGGCCTGTCGCAACCCCTGCATTTTGGCGACTACGGCGGGCGGCCCATGCAGGTGCTGTGGGCAGCACTGGACGTGCTGACGATCATCGTACTCGGCAGCGGCCTCTACCTGTGGTGGACCAAGCTGCGCAGCAGCAGGGGGGCGCGCCCGTGAGCCACACGTCACGCAGCACCAGGCAGATCTTCGCCTGGCCTGGGCTCATCGCCGCACTGGGCGCAGCCGGCCTGTTCGCCGCGCTGCTCGGGGACGGCGCCTGGGACGCCCTGGCCTGGCTGGGGCTGGGCATTCCGGCATGGCTCGGGTTCCGTGGGCTGAGCGGCAAATGAGGTAAACAGCTAACACGCCTGTATCAACAGTTGGGACCAAGCTGCACGGCCTGTTCACCGTGGAGCCCGCCATGAGCCTGACACACTTCAAGTCCTTCGATGCGCAACTGAGCGCCCTGCTCACCCCACCCCCCGCGCCCGACCCGTCGCTGCCGCTGCTGAACGCACGGCAGCGCTACTTCGCCGACCTTGCGCAATACTGGCTTGGCACCGCGAGCGGCGAAAACCGGCGGGCACGCCTGGCTACGCTGCTGCGCCAGCAACTGCTGGCGCAAATCGCGTTGCGCAGCGATGACCACACGCTGGGTTCGAGCCATGCCGAGCTGGTCACCTGCTGCGCCAACAGGCCGCTGCCCTCGCAGCGCCAGCATTTACCAGCCGCGCAACGGCCGCAGATCTACCGCCCCGTACTGGACATCACCACACCCAATTGGCGTAGCTACCTGCCCGGCACCTTCGTGATCGTCGAAGGCGGGCCCGAGGGCCGCATGCCAGACACCCGCAACACCACCGACTACGCGCTGCTGTGCAGCCTGTCCCATGGCATCGAAGCATTCGATAGCCTTGCCGAGCTGCACACCGAGCTTTGCGAACGCCTGGACGACGTGCAGCAAAGCCGGCCACTGCTGCGGCACATGAGCAACGAACACGATCGCGACAACGCCCGCAACGCCGAGCGCCTGCGCTATGAATGGTTCAACGAGGACATGATTCAGGCACAGGCTCAGGCCTTGATCGACGGCCAGCACGCCTCGCTGACCCAGGCCTGGCAGGAAGCTGCGCAGCAGGCGGCGGTGGACTGGCCCAAGCTGACAGCGGACCTGGCCGAGGCCGCCGATCTGTTGCCATGGGCCGACAGCCGCTCTGCGCTACAGACACGCTACGGCCTGCTGCTGGAGCGCAACTCGCCAGCCTGGCTGAAAAACGCCTCGGCACAGGGCCTCACGCACATCATGCAAACCCTGCAAGAGCTGGTGATCGCCATCGACAAGGCGGCGGCACCCGGTATCCTGAGCCTTGAGCAATTCGTCGACCGCAATGGCCTGCTCGCCTGGACGCGTGAACGCCTGCGCACGCAACTGCGCCAACGTCACCTGCTGGATATCGACCCGCTCGACGTGTATGTCAGCGTTACCCTGGCCAGGCCCATAGGCCCTGTGTTGCCGCCCAGCATTACCGGCCCCTGGATACCCGTCGCCAGCCGCCCGCAGGTTGGCGACAGCATCGAGCTGGTCCAGCAGACCTACCGCATCGACGAGCTGGCGCTGGTCAACGTCAGCTTGCTCGATATCGACTACTGGTTGACGGCGAGGGTGCACGACAAGCAAGGCGTGACCGTCGCTGGCGTAAGCCCAAGCCAGGTCAAGCAGCTGGTCCGTGAGCTGGATGTGGGTGAAAGCTACAGCCAATACCTGCGCACCCATTTGCTGACATCGCCGCAGGCACAGTGGCGGCAGGACAGTTATGTCGCCATCAGCCATGCGCGCATGCGCGCCGAAGCGGCCAAGGCGCACTATGCCGGCCACCTTCTCGAAGACCCGTTCGAGCGCGGGTTCACCTGGATCACCACCTTGCTCGAATACCCGCAAAGCCATGCCCGCCAACAGGCAGACGTAGCGCAACTGAGCGTGCGCCAGTTGCTGATCGGTGGGCATACGCTGCAAGGCATCATGCTGGTCACCCCAGACAGCCCAGGCTTCGCCCGCTTCATCGTCTACACCCCGGACGCCCCCGACCGCCGTGCCTGGCGTGAGTTTCGCAATACCCGGCACATGCTCAAGACCCTGCGCAAACAACCTGCCCTGCGCGATTACCTGAAAGACCGCCTGCCGCTGGCCGACCGTGAGCAAATCGAGCTATGGCTGACCAAAGGCGGCATGGGGCCCCATGTACTACGCCCGACGATCACCGGCGATTTCCACCAGGCCCGCTACCTCGCTGAAGTCAATGCCATGCTGGCCGCGGTCGATGCCAGCACCAATACCCGGCGGGAACTGCTGGGCGAGCTCGGCCTGCGCGGGCTGACGCTCATTCTGGACTTGATCAGCTTCGTGTTGCCCAACCGGGCACTGGTGGCGGTATCGTTGGGGCGTTCGATCCTGTCGGTGATCGATGCGCACAAGGCCTTCAAACAAGGGCAACGCGTTGACGTGTTGAAACACATCGTCGACGCCTTCACCTACGCCAACGACGCCGTCAACAACCTGGGTGGAACAACCGTGATGCGCCGCGCGTTGCGTGGAATACCCTCGCCTCCACCGCTGAAGTTGCCGCCTTCGGCAAGCGTGAACATCAACCGTGAAAAACTGCGTTACCGCGTCGATGGCATTCACAAAGAAGGTATCTACGAGCAACCCTCGCCGTACCCTGGCCTGAGCTTCTACTACATCAGGGATGCCAGCGGGGCTACGTACCAGGTCGCTTTCGACGGCTACCGCTGGCGTGTAGTAGACCCGCGGATGCCGGACGCCTATACCAAGGTACCGGTCAAACGCCGCGAAGACGGCGAATGGGTAGTGGACTCGGTAGTGCTGTGGCATGACGGGCTACCCGACTTGCAGGCGCTGTTCGAAGCGTGCCAACTGCCCACGTACCCGGCTGGCGCCGAGCCAACCGACACCGCTGGACTGTACCGCCTGGGCCGGGAGTACTTTCTGGTCGCAGGCAGCCAGGCGTTGCCGCTGCGCGCGCACTTGCTGGACAACCATTACCATTTGCTGATGCCCGGGCAACCGGACCGCAGGCCCATCGCCTGGGCCATTGTCCGTTGGCAGGGGGACCAGTGGCGCATCCGGGTTCGCCAGCCCGGCCGAAGCAGTGACTGGCTGGCGTTTCCAGACTGTTATTCGGTAAGCCGCGGCAACAGTCCGTCCAACCGCTGATGCAAGGCACTGCCACTTGGCCAGTTGCGCAGCAGCCGTGCCCGGTCGCGGGCATAGGCGGGGGCGAAGCTGAGCTGGGTGGCATGCTGGCACATGGCGTCCAGGTCGATCAGCGACCAGCGCCCGTTGTCCCAGAACAGGTTGTGCCCCTTGAAGTCGCCGTGGCTGATGCGTTCGCGGATCAGTTGCTGCATCACCTGCACCAACGCATCGAGCTGTTCTTGCGGTGCCTCGCCACTTTCCACGTAGGGCGCAAAGCACGCGGTCAGGTCTGGGCCATCGACATACTCGGTGACCAGGTAGGCACGGCTGCGCAGGCCCAGCACCCGCTGCTCCAGCACCGCCAAGGGGCGTGGCGTGGCGATGTCGAGAAACTCCAGGCGGTGCCCTTCGATCCACGAATGCCAGGCCCGGCTCGGGCGCCAGAAGCGCTTGAGCCAGTGCGCGGTGTTCTTGATGTTGTAGCGTTTGAGCACCAACTGCCGGCCATTCACCTCGATACGCGCCACACTGGCGGCGCCACCGGTCTTGTACAGGTGGCCTTGGTCGATCAAGGCATCGGCCTGTTCCAGCACTGGCAGCATGGCGCCCACCTCGCTGCGGCGAACCGCACGCAAGCCCGAAAAGCTGCGCTGTACGCTGAACAGGCTGCATTCGCGCCCGGCCTTTTCCAGGTAGTCCTTCTGCCGCCAGCTGCGCACCTTGTCCACCTGCTTCTGCAAGGCTTCCAGTGGCAGCGCGTGCTCGGCATTGGCCAGCAGGTAATGCACCAGCAACTCTTCGATGAACGGCTCCAGGCGCTTGGGCAACTGGGCGAAGAATACCCCGAGGTTTTCCAGCACCCGCGGGCGCGACAGTTGCTGGCCAGGGGTTTCGGCCTTGATGCCGGCGCCATCGATCAGGTACAGCTTGCCGGCGTGGCGCAGCAGGTTGTCCAGGTGCAGGTCTTCCTGCCACAGGCCTTTGGCGTGCATGTGCGCCACGGCCGTCAGCGCCTCACCCAGCACCTGATGCTGCGCGTCGGCCAGCACCGGCAGGTTTTCCACCGCGCCCCAGGCATCGGCCAGGCTCTGGGCACCGTCGAGGAATTCGAACAGCAGCCAGCCACCTTCGCCTTCCCTGAGCCCGTCGGCCAGCAGCCTGGGCGTGGTCAGCCCCTGCCCGGCCAACAGTTTCACGCCCTGCAATTCGCGCTGGAAATGCCGCGCCGCGTTAGCACCCACCAACAACTTGGCCAGTACCGGCGTCCCGCGCCATACACCGGCGCCGACATAGCGCTGGCCCGGTAGCACACGCAACAGGCTGAGCAGCTGCAGGTCGGCGCTGCCGGCGGCATCGGCCAAGGTCAGGGTCAGCGGCAGTGACGGGCTACGCCCGGCAGCCTTGAGTTCAGACAAACGCATCAGCGGGCCTCTTTTTCACGACGGCGTTGCGTCAGGCGTTGCAGCCAGGTGTCGACCAGCGTGCCTTCGGCGGGCTGCGCCAGGTAGCTGGCCAGCAAGGTGCGGACATCGGCCTCGCTCCAGGCCCGGGCGCGGCGTAGCAGCGGCTCCAGGTCTTTGAGGCGGTCACGCATGCCGAACAGCAACGGCCGGGTCTTTTCCAGGTCGATCAGTTGGGCGTCCCACCCCTCGCGGCGCTGGCGCAGAAAGATGTGCTTGGGGTAGAAGCAGCCGTGCACCTGGCCGGCGCCGTGCAGGGTACGCGCCAGCTGGCCGCACGCCTGCAGGATGCCGTTGCGCTCGGCCTCGCCCAACTGCGGCCATTGGCCCAGCAGGCTGTCGAGGTCGGCCCACGTGTCCAGGGCACGGGTCATCAGAATCGCCCGGTGCTGGCCGCCCTGCTTGCGCTCACCGTAGAACACCGCCTGCAAGGCCGGAATGTGCAACTTCTGATAACGGCTGATATTGCGGAATTCGCGGGCGAAGGTTGGCTCGCCAAACGGCCGGTGCAGGGTGCGGGTCAGGTAGTCGCACTGGCGCTTGAGGTAGTACCCCTTGCCTTCGAGCTCCAGGCGGAACACGCTGCTCCAGCCGCCACGGCCGGTGTTGGGCTCGTCCACGGCGTCCAGTTGCAGCGCCCACAGCGCCTCGAAGTCATCCAGCCCATGGCGTTTGAGCAGCGCGAGTTCTGCGCTGGCCAGGTAGTCGGTCATTCCCTTCCCTCGAAAAAGCCCAGTACCTGGCGGATGCGTTTCTTGTCGCGCGCATCAAGCCGGTTACGGTCACGGTACTGCAGGTAGAAACGCAGGCGCTGGGTAGCCGAGAGGTGGTACTTGGCCACCTTGTCGAGGCAGGCCAGGTCTTTGATCAGCCGGTGCCGCCACATGAACCCGCGCCAGAAATCGCCAGTGGGGCAATCGATGAAGAACAGCGTGCCTTGGTCATCGACCAGCAGGTTGCGCCACTTCAGGTCGTTGTGGGCGAAACGGTGTTCGTGCATCACCCGGGTATGGCGGGCCAACTGGCGGCTGATATGGTCGACCCAGGTGCGATCGGCCAGCCGCGCATCGTTGCGCTCGGCCAGGGCCGAGAGGTCTTCGGTGTTGGGCAGCTCGCGGGTGATCATCGCCCCGCGGCCAAAAGCCAGGCCATTGCGCTCAAGGCCCCAGGCCACCACTTCGGCGGTGGGAATGCCCCACTTGGCGAACTGCTTGAGGTTCTGCCATTCGGCCTTGATGCGCGGCCGGCCCAGGTAGCGGCGCATGTGCTTGCCGGCACCGGTGTACCGCTTGACGTAATAGTTGACCCCATCACGCTCGATGCGCACCACCTCGCTGAGCGGGTCGCGGGTCAGGCGTTCGCCCTGAATGGCAAATACCGCATCGAGGCTGCCGAAGTCCGCCGCCAGGTGTTGGTAACCCGGCGCCAGTGTCCAACTCGCCATTAGAGTGCATCCCCATAGCGTTGCTTGCGATCGTAGAGTTTCTGCGCCTTGCGCTCCAGCCAGGCCAGCAGCGCGGCTTCGTCCTTGAGGACTTGCCGCAGCGGGCGCTGGAAGTACGCGCGCAGGAAGCGCAATTTGTCGCGTTGGGTAAGGCCGATGTCCAGCGCCGAGAAGTACAGCGCCGCCAGGTCCTTGTCACGCCAACGCCGGCTGATTGTCGCCCGGGTTTGCGCGCGGTGCAGGTCGATCACCGACAGTTTGAAATCATCCGCCGTCACCGGGCGGTCGGTGTGCAGCAGGAAGTGGCAGATGTAGCAATCGCGGTGGTTGACCCCGGCGCGGTGCATGCCGCCGGTCATTTTCGCCACCTCGGCGATCAGCGCATGCTTCAGGCGCGGCTCGGGCGGCTGCCTGGCCCAGTCGATGCTGAAGTCTTCCAGGCTGATGGTCGGCGCCAGCTCTTCGGTGATGATGAACGAATGCTGCGCGGCTGGGTTGCTGCCGCGCTCACCGTAGGCGACCGCGGTCATGGTCGGCACGCCCACTTCATGCAAACGCTGGATCGCCTGCCACTCCTGGCCGGCACCGAGCACCGGCAGCTTGGCGGTCAGCAGGTTCTTGAAGATCTCGCCCCAGCCGATACCGCGGTGGATCTTGACGAAAAAGCCCTCGCCAGCCACCTCGGTACGCAGCGTGCGGCGGCCTTCGAGTTCGCGATAGACCTCGCCTTGCAGCGCCTCCACGGCGTCGAAGGCATCGCGCCCGGCCCACAGGTGCTTGAAGGGTTCGGCCAGTATCAGCTTCATGCGGTTTTCTGCCCCAGGATCACGTCGGCAGCATGCTGCGGCATGCTGTACAGATCGGCGGTTTCGGCGAATGCCAGGCCGTTGCGCGACCAGCTGGCGCGGGCCTGCGGGTCTTCCAGCATGCGCTGCAGGTAGCTGTTGAGCTGGTCCTGCTCGAACGGCTCGTCCAGCACCAGGCCACTGTCGGCCTCGGCAATGTAGTGGGCATAGCCGCACACCCTGGACACCAGCACCGGCAAACCGGCCACCAGCGCTTCGAGCAGCACTGTACCGGTGTTTTCGTTGTACGCCGGGTGAATCAGCACGTCGGCACCCAGCAGAAAGCGCGGGATGTCGCTACGGCCCTTGAGGAACTGCACCTGATCGCCCAGGCCCAGGGTAGCGCTTTGCAGCTGGAATACCTTGGGGTCGTCCTGGCCGATGACCATCAACCGGGTGCGCTTGAGCAGCGCCGACGGCAGTGCCGCCAGCGCCTTGAGGCTGCGGTCCACGCCCTTGGTCTTGAAGCCCGAGCCGATCTGCACCAGCAGCAGGTCACCCTCGCCCAGGTTGAACTCCTTGCGGAACTCGGCGCGAATCTCGGCGGCATTGGCCGGCGCGCGGCGGTCCTGGGAAATGCCCGGCGGCAACAGGTGGAAGCGCTCCAGCGGGGTGCCGTAATGCTTGATGAACAGCGGCTGCTGCACTTCGGAAATCATCAGCACTTCGGTATGCGCGTCCTTGGCGAACACCGCACGCTCGTACTCGGCAAAGTGCCGGTAGCGGCCCCAACGGCGGTACAGGCCGCCACGCAGGGTTTGCGCCTTGTCCTCGAAGCAGCCGTCGGCGGCGTAGTACACGTCCAGCCCCGGCATCTTGTTGAAGCCGATCAGGCGGTCGACCGGGCGCTTGGCCAGGTCGGCGGCCATCCAGGCACTGAGCTTCTCGTTGCGCCGGTGGTTGAAGACCGCCTTGACCGGCGCCACCAGCACCTCGAAGCCTGGGGGAATGTCGCCCTCCCAGATCAACGTGTACACACGGATCTGGTGGCCACGCTTCTGGCACTCCAGGGCAATGCGCATGAAGTCGCGTTGCAGCCCGCCAAAGGGGAAATATTTGTAAAGTACGAAAGCCAGTTGCATCAACGGACATCCTCAGCCAGCAGCAACGCGCTCAAGCGGCTCGCCACATGCTCGGGATTCAGGCGAGTGAAGCACAGTGGCCACTCGCGTTTGAGATCGAACCGGGCCAGGTCATCGGCGCTCGGTTTGTAGGTGCACTTCTTCTGCAGGCAGGGCGCGCAGGGCCAGTCACTGGCCTGGTGAATCTGGGTCCGTCCGTAGGCGCCGGTCAGGCCCGGGTTGGTCGGGCCGAATAACGAAATGGTCGGCACATCGAGTGCCGCGGCCAGGTGGCCCAGGCCGGTATCGACCGCCACGCAGGCCTTTGCCGCTGCCAGCACGCGGGCAACACCGGCAAGGTTCAATTTGGGGAGCACCTGGCAATTGTTCAAGCCCTGGGCAATGCGCTCGGCCCGCGCCTTCTCCGCCGGGTTGCCCCACGGCAGGCGCACCTCCAGCTTGCGCCGGCCCATGCGCTCGGCCAGTTCGCGCCAGTAGGCTTCCGGCCAGTGCTTGGTCGCCCAGGTGGTGCCATGCAGGAACACGACATAGGGCGCCGCTGGCGGCAGTTGCAGGCGCTCGAGGTCCAGGCCGTAGTTGCCGATGCCTTCGGGCAGGTCGTAGGCCAGGGCCATGGCGAACAGCTGGCGCACCCGCTCGACCGCATGCTGGCCGGTAGCAACCGACAGGCGCCGGTCATAAAAGCGGCTGGCCCACCCCTCACGGGCCGAATAGCGGTCCAGGCCAGCCACCGGGGCCTTCACGTAGCGGGTGAGCCAGGCCGACTTGACCAGGCCTTGGGCGTCGATCACCAGGTCGTACTTGCGCGCGCGTAAACGCTGCTTGAAGGCCTTCCACTCACCGCTCTTGAGGGTTTGCCAAAGGTTCTTGCGCCAGCGGCGGATGGCCACCGGGATGACCTGGTCGACCGCCGGGTGCCAGCTGGGGATTTCGGCGAAGCCTTCTTCCACCACCCAGTCGAACCGGATGCCCGGGAGCGCATGGGCGGCATCGGTCAGTGCCGGCAGGGTATGGATCACGTCACCCAGGGATGAGGTCTTGATGATCAGTACCCGCACTTAGTCGACCTCGGCCGCGGCATCGATCAGGTCCGGCCCGCTCAGGCTGTGCAGGGCGGCGATGACTTTACCGGGCTCCAGCAGGCGCAGGCAGTTGTAGTGGCCGAAGCGGCAAGTGCGGTCAAAGCACGGGCTGCACTCGATACCGGTGCGCACCACCTCCACCTGTTCGGCCAGCGGTGGGGTGAAGCCGGGCGAGGTGGAGCCATACACGGCCACCAGCGGGCGGTTGAGCGCAGCCGCCACGTGCATCAGCCCCGAGTCGTTGGACACCACGGCCTGCGCGCACGACATCAGGTCGATAGCCTCGGCCAGCGAGGTTTCGCCAGCCAGGTTGGCGGACTCTTCGCGCAACCCCGGGATCAGCCGGTCGCGGATCTGCTCGCCCACCGGGTGGTCGTTTTTCGAGCCGAACAGCCATACCTGCCAGCCCTGGCGGATCACCGCATCCGCCACAGCGGCATAGTGTTCGGCCGGCCAGCGCTTGGCCTCGCCAAACTCGGCACCGGGGCACAGCGCCAGTACCGGACGGTCGAGCTCCAGGCCGAACTTGGCCAGGGCAGCCTCGCGGCTCTGGGCTTCGATTTGCAGGTGCGGGCGCGGGTACGGTTGCGGCAATTCGGCACCAGGGGCGTAGGCCAGGGCCATGAAACGCTCGATCATCAGCGGGTAGCGGGCCTTGTCCAGCTTGCGCACGTCATTGAGCAGGCCGAAACGCATTTCGCCGCGCCAGCCGGTGCGTTTGGGAATGCCGGCGAAGAAGGGGACCAGCGCCGACTTCAACGAGTTGGGCAGCAGGATGGCCTGGTCGTACTGGCCGGCCAGGGACTTGCCGATACGCCGCCGCGTGGCCAGCTCCAGTGCGCCGTGGCCGAGCGGAAAGCTCAAGGCCTGGCGCACTTCGGGCATGCGTTCGAGGATCGGCCGGCTCCACTCGGGGGCCAGCACGTCGATCACGCAGTCGGGGTGCTGCTGTTTCAGGCACTGGAACAGGGTCTGCGCCATCACCATGTCGCCGACCCAGCTGGGGCCAATGATCAGTATTCTCATGCTTAGTCCAGAAACGCTCGGGGAGGCTACAGGCTGCGGTTCAGCCTGGCCTCCCCTCTTTATATTCAGGCTATGTGGCGGACAGTGTACCACCGGTGGTGAAGCATGAGCCTTTGGGGCTGCTTTGCAGCCCATCGCGACACAAGGCCGCTCCTACAAGGGAATGCGTTCTCCTGTAGGAGCGGCCTTGTGTCGCGATGGGCCGCAACGCGGCCCCAACATTCTCAAGTCAAACCCAGCTCACCCCAGATCCGCCGCACCTCACGGCGTTCATCGGCAAACTGCGCCGCATCGATCACCCCGGCCTGTTTCTGCAGGGCCTGGCGGTGCGAGGCCGAGCGGAACGCCTTGTACACTTCACGCAACAGCACCGCGTCACTGGCCGGCAGCAAACCTGCCTGCTCCAGCTCTTCCAGAATGCGGATGTTATCGGTCCATCGGAGTATGGCCGGGTGCTCGTGGCCCCAGGCCAAAGCGGCGTATTGCACCATAAATTCAATATCGACGATACCGCCGGCATCCTGCTTGATATCGAACGGCATGCCGGCCTCGAAGGCATTGCCTGCAGTCCCGGCGGCGGTGGCCTTGGTGCCCAGGTTGTCACGCATCTTGGCGCGCATTTCGCTCACTTCGCTGCGCAGCTTCTCAAGGTCACGGGCCTGGCCCAGCACCTTGGCGCGAACGCCCTCGAACGCAGCTCCCACCTGCTTGCAACCGACCAGCACACGGGCCCGCACCAGGGCCTGGTGCTCCCAGGTCCAGGCTTCGTTCTGCTGGTAGCGCTCGAAGGCCCCCAGCGAACTGACCAGCAGGCCCGAAGCCCCTGACGGGCGCAAGCGCATGTCCACGTCATACAGCTGGCCCGAGTTGGTCTGGGTGGTCAGCAGGTGAATGATGCGTTGGCCAAGGCGGGTAAAGAACTGCGCACTGTCGATCGGCTTGGCCCCGTCGGTTTCCGCCTGCGGGTCGCCATCGTGGATGAACACCAGGTCCAGGTCCGAGCCGTGGCCCAGTTCCAGCCCACCCATCTTGCCGTAGCCGATGATGATGAACCCCGGATCGCACAGGCTGCCGTCACTGCGCTTGGGCTGACCGTGGCGGGCCACGGTCTGGCGCCAGGCCAGCGCCAGCACCTGGTCGAGGATGGCCTCGGCCAGCCAGGTCAGGTAGTCGCTGACCTTCATCAAGGGCAGGTTGCCGCTGATTTCCGAGGCCGCCACGCGCAGGCTGTGGGCCAGCTTGAAATGGCGCAGCGCCTCCATCTGCTGCTCAAGGTCGTCTTCGGGGATGCGCGTCAGGCGCTCGCGCAGTTCGCTGGCCAGCTCTGGCGCCAGTGGGGGGCTGAACAGGCGGCCCTCATTGAGCAACTCATCGAGCAGCAGCGGGTAGCGGGCCATCTGCTCGGCGATCCAGGGGCTGGCGGCGCACAGGGTCAACAGTTGGCGCAGTGCACCCGGGTTTTCCGTCAGCAGCACCAGGTAGGCCGAACGCCGCGCCACCGCCTCCACCAGCGGCAATACCCGCTCGAGTACCAGGTCGGGGTTGTCGTGCTCCACCGCTTGCGCCAGCAAGCGTGGAATAAAGGCATCCAGGCGCTCACGCCCGATGCGTTGCATGGAGCGCAGCTGCGGGCTTGAGCGCAACGCGGCCAGGCGCCGCAAAGCGTCCACAGGCGCCTTGAAACCGGCCTCCTCCAGTTGGCGACCAGCCGCTTCCTCGTCCTGGGCCTGCTCCCACAGCGGCGACCACTCACCGCCCACCACCAACTCGCCTTCACCGTCTTCATCGTCCGGGTCGGCAATGACCTGGCGGAAATGCCAGTCGATGCGGCCACGCCAGTACGTCAGCTGGTCATGGAAGCTCTGCCAGTCGGCAAAGCCAAGCATGAAGGCGACCCGCGCCTGATCGGTCTCGCCCTCGGGCAGCATCTGTGTCTGGCGGTCGGCGATGGCCTGGATGGCGTGCTCGGTATAACGCAGGAACTCATAGCCTTCGCGCAGCTCAGCCACCACAGCCGGCGGCAGGTAGCCCTGGCCTTCGAGGGTGGCCAGCACCTTGAGCAACGGCCGCTGCTGCAGGCTGAGGTCACGCCCACCGTGGATCAGCTGGAACGCCTGGGCGATGAACTCGACCTCACGAATGCCGCCAGCACCGAGCTTGATGTTGTCGGCCATGCCCTTGCGCCGGACTTCCTGCTGGATCAACTGCTTCATGGTGCGCAGCGCTTCGATGGCGGAAAAGTCCAGGTAGCGGCGGTACACGAACGGGCGCAGCATTTCCTGCAACTGCGCGCCAGCAGCCTGATCGCCGGCCACCACCCGAGCCTTGATCATGGCGTAGCGTTCCCAGTCGCGCCCCTGGTCCTGGTAATACTGCTCCAGGGCATTGAAGCTGAGTACCAGGGCCCCGGCAGAGCCGTAAGGGCGCAACCGCATGTCGACGCGGAACACGAAGCCGTCGACGGTCACCGGGTCCAATGCCTTGATCAGGCGCTGGCCCAGGCGGGTAAAGAACTCCTGGTTGTCCAGCGAGCGCTTGACCCCTTCGGTTTCACCGCCCTCGGGGAAACCGAAGATCAGGTCGATGTCCGAGGACAGGTTGAGTTCGACCGCGCCCAGCTTGCCCATGCCCAGCACAACCATGTGCTGCGGCTGGCCACTGCGGTTGCCGATGGGCGTCCCGAATTGCTGACAGTGGCGCGGGTAAAGCCATTGGTAGGCTTCGTCGATGCAGGCATCGGCCAGGTCCGACAGGTCGCGGCAGGTTTCGCCAAGTTCCGCCTGGCGGGTAATGTCACGCCAGATGATGCGCACTTGCTGCCGGTTGCGCGCGCGGCGCAGGTTGCGCGCCAGTTCCTCTTCGCTTTGCGCCGCCTGCGCCGCCGCGGCAATTTGCCCGCGCAGCTCCCCCGGGGCATAGCGCCGTTCCAGCTCACCGCTGGCCAGCAGGGCAAACAGCATGGCCGGGTCGCGCTGGGCCACGCCCAGCACGAAGTCGCTGGCCGCGGCCACCTGGTCGAACTGGTGCCGCTGGGCCGCACTGCAATCGTTCAGGTCCAGTTCGGGGTGAGCCGCCACGGCATCGCGCAGGAACTGCTGGTTGCGAGAAACCAGCGGCTGCAAGCTGGCAGGCAGATCGGAGGGCAAAGGTAGGCGCATGGTCTATCCTTGATCGGCGTGAAATAGAGGGAAAAAAGCGGCCAAGGGGAAGCCGGACCACGGTTGGACTGTCGTACAAAAGTTGGAAATAGCTGAAAAAAAAGCAAAATTGGCAACAAACATCAAGAAACACCCGTTCGCGACACAATGCCAACCAACATGAACGTTTTTCCTCACAAGCCAACGTGCGACCAAACGTCGCACAATTGTAGTTTTACTACTACTCGTGTCGTGTAAAAGCATGAAATGCGCAAGCAAATGTAGTAAAACTACAACGCGCCGGACGACACCCCGGTAATCCAAGAATTCACGACGTCTGCCCATAAGGCCAGTCGCAATCTCAGGCAATCGATTCTGGTTGCCTTTCCGCCCTGGAGCAAGCCATGCAAGACCTCGATCCAATCGAAACCCAGGAATGGCTGGATGCCCTGGAGTCGGTCCTCGACAAAGAAGGCGAAGACCGTGCTCATTACCTGATGACCCGTATGGGCGAGCTGGCCACCCGTAGTGGTTCCCAGCTGCCGTATGCGATCACCACGCCATACCGCAACACCATCCCTGTCACCCACGAAGCACGCATGCCTGGCGACCTGTTCATGGAACGCCGCATTCGCTCGATGGTGCGTTGGAACGCCCTGGCCATGGTCATGCGTACCAACCTGAAAGACTCGGACCTGGGCGGACACATCTCCAGCTTCGCCTCCAGCGCCACCCTGTACGACATCGGCTTCAACTACTTCTTCCAGGCCCCGACCGAAGAACATGGCGGCGACCTGATCTTCTTCCAGGGCCACGCCTCCCCAGGCATCTATGCCCGCGCCTTCATGGAAGGCCGCATCAGCGAAGAACAGATGAACAACTTCCGCCAGGAAGTGGACGGCAACGGCCTGTCTTCGTACCCGCACCCATGGCTGATGCCTGACTTCTGGCAGTTCCCGACCGTTTCGATGGGTCTGGGCCCGATCCAGGCCATCTACCAGGCCCGCTTCATGAAGTACCTGGAAGCGCGCGGCTTCATCCCTGCCGGCAAGCAGAAAGTCTGGTGCTTCATGGGCGACGGCGAGTGCGACGAGCCGGAATCGCTGGGTGCAATCGCCCTGGCTGGCCGCGAGAAGCTGGACAACCTGATCTTCGTCATCAACTGCAACCTGCAGCGCCTCGACGGCCCGGTTCGCGGCAACGGCAAGATCATCCAGGAACTCGAAGGCGTGTTCCGTGGCGGTGGCTGGAACGTCAACAAAGTCGTCTGGGGCCGCTTCTGGGACCCACTGCTGGCCAAGGACACCAACGGTGCCCTGCAACGCCGCATGGACGAAGTCATCGATGGCGAGTACCAGAACTACAAAGCCAAAGACGGCGCGTACGTTCGTGAGAACTTCTTCAACACACCGGAACTCAAGGCCATGGTCGAAGACCTGTCCGACGACGAGATCTGGAAGCTCAACCGTGGCGGCCACGACCCGTACAAGGTCTACGCGGCTTACCACCAGGCGGTGAACCACAAAGAGCAGCCGACCGTCATCCTGGCCAAGACCATCAAGGGTTACGGTACCGGTGCCGGCGAAGCCAAGAACACCGCGCACAACACCAAGAAGGTCGACGTCGACAGCCTGCGTCACTTCCGTGACCGCTTCGACATCCCGGTCAAGGATGCCGACCTCGAGAACCTGCCGTTCTACAAGCCCGAAGAAGGTTCTGCCGAAGCCAAGTACCTGGCCGAGCGCCGTGCTGCCCTGGGCGGTTTCGTGCCTCAGCGCCGGGCCAAGAGCTTCAGCGTGCCAACCCCGCCACTGGAAACGCTGAAAGCGATCCTGGACGGCTCGGGCGACCGCGAAATCTCCACCACCATGGCCTTCGTGCGTATTCTGGCGCAGCTGGTCAAGGACAAGGACATCGGCCAGCGCATCGTGCCGATCATCCCGGACGAAGCCCGTACCTTCGGTATGGAAGGCATGTTCCGCCAGCTGGGTATCTACTCGTCGGTCGGCCAGCTCTACGAGCCAGTCGACAAAGACCAGGTGATGTTCTACCGCGAGGACAAGAAGGGCCAGATCCTGGAAGAAGGCATCAACGAAGCCGGCGCCATGTCGTCGTTCATCGCTGCCGGTACCTCGTACAGCTGCCACAACCAGCCGATGCTGCCGTTCTACATCTTCTACTCGATGTTCGGCTTCCAGCGTATCGGCGACCTGGCCTGGGCCGCTGGCGACAGCCGCACCCGTGGCTTCCTGATCGGCGGTACTGCCGGCCGTACCACCCTCAACGGTGAAGGCCTGCAGCACGAAGACGGTCACAGCCACATGATGGCGGGCACCATCCCGAACTGCCGCACCTACGATCCAACCTACGGCTACGAGCTGGCGGTGATCATCCAGGACGGCATGAAGAAGATGACCGAAGAGCAACAGGATATCTTCTACTACATCACCGTGATGAACGAATCCTACCAGCAGCCAGCCATGCCGGCCGGTGTCGAGGAAGGCATCATCAAGGGCATGTACCTGCTCGAAGAAGACACCCGCGAAGCGGCACACCACGTACAGCTGATGGGCTCCGGTACCATCCTGCGCGAAGTGCGCGAGGCGGCGAAGATCCTGCGTGAAGAGTTCAACGTCGGTGCCGACGTGTGGAGCGTCACCAGCTTCAACGAACTGCGTCGCGACGGCCTGGCCGTAGAGCGCGCCAACCGCCTGAAGCCTGGCCAGAAGCCACAAGCGACCTACGTCGAGCAGTGCCTGGCCGGTCGCAAAGGCCCGGTCATTGCCTCTACCGACTACATGAAGCTGTTCGCCGAGCAGATTCGCCAGTGGGTACCGAGCAAAGAGTTCAAGGTCCTGGGTACCGACGGTTACGGTCGCAGCGACAGCCGCAAGAAGCTGCGTCACTTCTTCGAAGTTGACCGCCACTTCGTGGTGCTGGCTGCCCTGGAAGCCCTGGCTGACCGTGGCGAGATCGAACCCAAGGTTGTTGCAGACGCTATCGTCAAGTTCGGCATCGACCCGGACAAGCGCAACCCACTGGACTGCTGAGGAGTATTTTTAAGTGAGCGAACTCATTCGCGTACCTGACATCGGCAGCGGTGAAGGTGAAATCATCGAGCTGTTCGTCAAGGTCGGTGACCGTATCGAGGCTGACCAGAGCCTGCTGACCCTGGAGTCTGACAAGGCCTCCATGGAGATCCCGGCGCCCAAGGCCGGTGTCATCAAGGAGCTGAAGGTCAAGCTGGGCGACCGCCTGAAAGAAGGCGACGAACTGCTGGTGCTGGAAGCCGAGGGCGCCGCTGCTGCGGCCCCTGAGGCGCCAGCCGGTGCACCGGCCGAGGCTGCAGCCCCGGCCCCGGCCCCGGCCGCTGAAGCCGCCCCAGCGGCAGCGGCTGCACCGGCTGCCGCCGCCGTGCAGGACATCCACGTGCCAGACATCGGTTCGTCGGGCAAAGCCAAGATCATCGAAGTACTGGTCAAGGTCGGCGACACCGTCGAAGCCGACCAGTCGCTGATTACCCTGGAGTCCGACAAGGCCTCCATGGAAATCCCGTCGCCGGCTGCCGGCGTGGTCGAAGAAGTCCTGTGCAAGCTGGAAGACGAAGTCGGCACTGGCGACCTGATCTTCAAGCTGAAGGTCGCTGGCGCAGCACCTGCTGCTGCCCCAGCACCTGCCGCCGCTGCCCCGGCCAAGGCTGAGGCTGCCCCGGCTGCCGCACCTGCTGCCGCCCCGGCGGCAGCCCCTGCGCCGGCTACCACCGCGCCGGCTGCCGGTAGCAACGCCAAGGTCCACGCAGGCCCGGCGGTGCGCCAACTGGCCCGTGAATTCGGTGTCGACCTGGGCGCAGTCGCGGCTACCGGCCCGCACGGCCGCATCCTGAAGGAAGACGTGCAGGTCTACGTCAAAGCGATGATGCAAAAGGCATCGAGCGCCCCGGCAGCAGCCGGCGCGACCGGTGGCGCCGGCATCCCGCCGATCCCTGCCGTGGACTTCAGCAAGTTCGGTGAAGTGGAAGAAGTGGCCCTGACCCGCCTGATGCAGGTCGGTGCCGCCAACCTGCACCGCAGCTGGCTGAACGTGCCGCACGTGACCCAGTTCGACTCCGCCGACATTACCGAGCTGGAAGCCTTCCGCGTGGCGCAGAAGGCCGTGGCCGAAAAGGCTGGCGTGAAGCTGACCGTGCTGCCACTGCTGCTCAAGGCCTGCGCATTCCTGCTCAAGGAACTGCCAGACTTCAACAGCTCGCTGGCGCCAAGCGGCAAGGCCATCATCCGCAAGAAGTACGTGCACATCGGCTTCGCCGTGGACACCCCGGACGGCCTGCTGGTCCCTGTGATCAAGAACGTCGACCAGAAGAGCCTGCTGCAACTGGCTGCCGAAGCTGCGGCACTGGCTGAAAAAGCCCGTACCAAGAAGCTCTCGGCGGACGAGATGCAGGGTGCCTGCTTCACCATCTCCAGCCTCGGCCACATTGGCGGCACCGGCTTCACGCCGATCGTCAACGCGCCGGAAGTGGCGATCCTTGGCGTGTCCAAGGCCACCATGCAGCCGGTCTGGGATGGCAAGGCCTTCCAGCCCAAGCTGATGCTGCCACTGTCGCTGTCCTACGATCACCGTGTGATCAACGGCGCTGCCGCCGCGCGCTTCACCAAGCGCCTGGGCGACGTGCTGGGCGACATCCGCACCATGCTGCTGTAAGGCGGCCCACTGCCCCTGCATGCAGGGGCAGTTCCTTTTTCGAGCTGCCACGCTCGTACCTCAACCCCGTCGATTGGCGGGGCTTTTTTTGCCCGCTGAATAAGTACGCCAAACTACAGATTCCGTCCAGACCGCCGATAACCCCTACACGGCATCACACATGGCTGCTTGCCAGCCCTCGGCACATGATGCAACCTTGCCAGACCCGCAGCGGCCCTACGCAGCATTCCCTCTTCAAGCGAGTCTTCGATGAAAAGCCAACCCGATGCCGCCAGCCGTGTGGCGGCCGAGGTCGTCACGCAGTTACCCGTGCCCTCGCGGCTGGGCATGCTGCGTTTCGAAAGGCTTAACGAAGCCAGCTGGGCCATGCTTTACCTGGACCCAGCCTGCGAGCGGCAGTTCGGCCTGCATGCCGGCACCTTGTGCGCACAGTTCGAGGCGCCCTACGCCAGCCTGATGGAACCCGAGGCACGCTACCGCCTGCACGACGAGATCCAGCAGCAACTGGCCCAGCGCGGTTACTACCGGGTGCGCTATACCCTGCATACGCCCAATACCGCACTGCGCCTGCTGGAGGCGGGTGAAGCCTACAAGCAGCACAACCGCCTGCTGCTGCGTGGCTACCTGAGCGTGCTCGACGAGCAGCCGCACGACGCCGCCGAGCAGGATGCCAACGACCTGGAGTCGCGCAACAACCGCCTGCAGTTGGCCCTGCAACTGAACCAGCGCGCCCAGCAGGAGCAACTTGAGCACCTGGAACGCGTGCGCGGCCAGCAGGACCTGATCCTGCGTTTGGCCCGCCAACGTTACAGTGCCGAAAACTCGCTGCTGGAAGCCGCCCAGCTAATCACCCAGAGCGCTTGCGAAATCTACAACGTCGACAGCGCCAGCATCTGGCACCTGGAAGACCAGCGCCTGGAACCGATCACCGCGTGGAAACGCGACACCCAGGAACACCGCCGCCCCGAAGCCATCGACGCCAGCCGTTTCCCGGACTACCTCGACGCGCTGCACGCCAGCCGCGCCATCGATGCCCATAACGCCGGCCATGATCCGCGCACCCGTGAGCTGGCACGAAGTCTGTGCCCGGAAAACAAGGCCATGCTCGACGCCAGCATTCGTGTCGACGGCCAGGTGGTGGGTGTGCTGTGCCTGGAACAGACCGGTCAGCCGCGGGCCTGGCAGTCGGATGAAATCGCCTTCGCTGGCGAACTGGCCGACCAGTTCGCCCAGGTCATCACCAACCACAACCGCCGCGCTGCAGCCAACGCCCTGCACCTGTTCCAGCGTGCGGTCGAACAAAGCGCCAGCGCGTTCCTGCTGGTCAACCGCGATGGCCGGGTGGAGTACGTCAACCCAAGCTTTACCGCCATTACCCAGTACAGCACCGACGAAGTACAAGGCCGCCACCTCGGCGAGCTGCCGGCGCTGGAAAACCTCAATGAGTTGTTGTTCGACTCACCGTCGAGCCTGGCCATGGGCAACAGCTGGCAAGGCGAATTCAAGAGCCGGCGCAAGAACCTCGAGCCCTACTGGGGGCAGCTGTCGATTTCCAAGGTGTACGGCGACAATCGTGAGCTGACCCACTACATCGGCATCTATGAAGACATCACTCAGACCAAACTGGCGCAGCAGCGCATCGAACGCCTGGCGTACACCGACAACCTGACTAACCTGGGCAACCGCCCGGCGTTCATTCGCAGCCTGGATGAGCGCTTTGCCCGCGACGGCGAACACTCGATGTGCCTGCTGCTGGTAGACATCGACAACTTCAAGCGCATCAACGACAGCCTTGGCCATCAGACCGGCGACAAGCTGCTCATCAGCCTGGCCCGGCGCCTGCGCAACAGCCTGCACAGCGGCGGTATCCTGGCACGCTTTGCCAGCAACGAGTTCGCCGTGCTGCTGGACAACACCATCCTGGAAGATGGCCAGGGCGTGGCGTTGCAGTTGCTGCGCACCCTCGACAAGCCGATGTTCGTCGACAACCAGTTGATCAACGTTACCGCCTCGGTCGGCCTGGCCTATGCACCCTTGCACGGCAGCGACCCGGCCAGCCTGATGAAAAACGCCGGCCTGGCGCTGCACAAGGCCAAGGCCAACGGCAAGCACCAGGTGCAGGTGTTCACCGAAGTGCTCAATGCCGAGGCCAGCTACAAGCTGTTCGTCGAGAACAACCTGCGGCGCGCACTGACCCAGAACGAGCTGGAGGTGTTCTACCAGCCCAAGCTGTGCCTGCGCAGCGGGCGCCTGCTGGGCCTGGAGGCGCTGCTGCGCTGGAACCACCCCGAGCGCGGCATGATCCGCCCGGACCAGTTCATCAGCGTGGCCGAGGAAACCGGCCTGATCATCCCCATTGGCAAGTGGGTCGTGCGCCAGTCCTGCCACATGAGCCAGGAATTGCGCGCCGCTGGCATGGGTAACCTGCATGTGGCCATCAACCTGTCGCCCAAGCAGTTTTCCGACCCGGACCTGGTGGCGTCGATCAGCAGCATCCTCAAGGAAGAAGCCCTGCCGCCGCACCTGCTGGAGCTGGAGCTGACCGAAGGCTTGCTGCTGGAAGCCAGCGAAGACACCCACCGCCAGCTGGAGGAACTCAAGGCCCTGGGGCTGACCCTGGCCATGGACGACTTTGGCACCGGCTACTCGTCGCTGAGCTACCTCAAGAAGTTTCCGATCGACATCCTCAAGATCGACCGTAGCTTCATCAACGAAATCCCCGACAACCAGGACGACATGGAAATCACCTCGGCAGTGATCGCCATGGCCCACAACCTGAAGCTGAAGGTGGTGGCCGAGGGCATCGAAACCCCGGAGCAGCTGGCATTCTTGCGCAGGCACCGGTGTGATGTGGGCCAGGGCTACCTGTTCGACCGGCCGATCCCGGGCCGCGAGCTGGCCGAGCGGTTGAAGCGCTATCCGCGTGGACCGGTGGCCTGACAGCGGCGTAAACCTCGGGCACTATAGAAGCCATTCGGGCCCCTTCGCGGGCACGCCCGCTCCCACAGGCTCCCCACAACGTTCAGATCCTGTGGGAACGGGCATGCCCGCGAAAGCCCCAACACCTATCCAACTGATTAAACACAGAGGAACGGCTATGGTCCTGCGTTCGGAAATCCTGGTGAACAAAAACGTCATGCCTACCGCGGAACAGGCCCTGCCTGGCCGCGAAACGCCAATGAGCCTGCCCGAGTTTCACTACGTCTTCAAGGACACCCCATTGCTCGGCCCGTTCTTCGAAGGCAGCATCGACTTCGCCATCTTCGGCCTGGGCTGCTTCTGGGGTGCCGAGCGCCGTTTCTGGCAGCGCGAAGGGGTGGTCAGCACCGTGGTGGGCTACGCCGGCGGCTTTACCCCGAACCCAACCTACGAAGAGGTCTGCTCGGGCCTGACCGGCCACACCGAAGTGGTGCTGGTGGTGTTCGACAAGGACAAGGTCAGCTACCGCGAACTGCTGGCGATGTTCTGGGAGCTGCACAACCCGACCCAGGGCATGCGCCAGGGTAACGATGTCGGCACCCAATACCGCTCGGCCATCTACTGCACCAGCCCGGAACAGCTGGAACAGGCCAAGGCCAGCCGTGACGCCTTCCAGGCCGAGCTGAACAAGGCCGGGTTCGGCGAAATCACCACCGAAATCGACCAGGCACCGACGGTGTACTTCGCCGAGGCCTACCACCAGCAGTACCTGGCCAAGAACCCGGACGGCTACTGCGGCATCGGCGGCACCGGCGTGTGCCTGCCACCCAGCCTGCAAGGTAACTGAAGCATGAGCACGATGACGCTGTTCCACTCGCCCTTGTCGCCGTTCGTGCGCAAGGTGATGGTTGTGCTGCACGAAACCGGCCAGTTGCAGCGGGTGCAGCTGCAGCCGGTCAACATCAGCCCGGTGAGCGGCGACCCGCAGCTGAACCAGGGCAACCCGATCGGCAAGATCCCGGCGCTGCGCCTGGAGGACGGCACCGTGCTGCACGACAGCCGGGTGATCTGCGAGTACCTGGACCAGCAGCACGTCGGCTTGCCGCTGCTGCCACGCGAAGGCTCAGCACGCTGGCGGCGCCTGACGCTGGTGTCGCAGGCCGATGCGATCCTGGATGCAGCGGTATCGTGCCGTTATGAAAGCTTCCTGCGGCCTGAAGACAAGCGCTGGGACGGTTGGCTGCAGGCGCAGGGCGACAAGATTCGCCGTAGCCTGGCCAACCTGGAGCAGGAGCATTTGCCTGAGCTGATGTCCGGGTTCGACCTGGTGGCGATTGGCGTGGCCTGTGCGCTGGGGTATCTGGACCTACGTCAGCCCGAGTTCGGCTGGCGCGAGCACCAGCCCGGGCTGGCCGCGTGGTATGCCGAGGTGAGCAAGCGGCCGTCGATGGTCGCCACTTCTCCGCAGGCCTGAAGGGCCTCTTCGCGGGCACGCCCGCTCCCAGAGTGACATCACAGTATTCGAGAGCTGTGCAGTACCTATAGGAGCGGGCATGCCCGCGAAGGCCTCACCGGGGTGCCACAGGAAACAACTGCCCAATCCTGACCCAATCAGCGCCCGAGCTGTTTGCCCTTCCTCAAGCTACGTATCAGCAGTCTGGCTTGCCAGCAGTAAATTTCTTCGCCGGGTTGACCGCCGCCTTGAACTCGCGCAGCGCCTTGGAGCCAATCAACAGCGGGTAGTTGAAGTTGCTGCGGTCCACCAGGTTCACTTCAACAGTGCGTTTCACGTCACCCAGGCACAACTGCAGGTCGACCACCGGGCGCTTGGAAACTTCCGGCGTATCCCCTTCGTCTTCCTCATCGGCCCGCCCTTTGATCTTGCTGATACGCGAGACCTTGTGCTCGTAAACTTTGCCATCGGCGTCCTTGGTCGCCAGGCGAAAGCGCACCCACTCATCGCCATCGCGGGTGAACAACTCGATATCCTTGGCCGACAGCGAGGCGGTAAAGGCGCCGGTATCCATCTTGGCTTTCAACGTTTCGCCCAGCTCGGGCAGGGCGATGTTCTCGTAGCGGCCGTAGAGGGTAGGGTCGGCGGCCATTACCGGCAGTGACAACAACGACAACAGGGCAAGCAAAGGTTTCACAGGCAGGCTTCCTTCAAAGAGATCAGTGCTTAGACTGCACTGGCAGGATAGGTTCGTTGTCACAAGGTTATCCAACATGTTGTGAAACATTTGTTCCTGCCGCCGGGCATTGGACATTTGGCGTAGGCCCCGGCGCTGCTTATCATTGCGCCCTGCCAACTTCATACAACAAGAGTTTCCTTATGCGTCGCCTGCTTACCGGCATTCTTACGACCAGCCTGCTGCTGCTCAACACCTTGGTGCTGATCTGCCCGCTGCTGGTCTTCGCCCTGCTCAAACTGGTGTTGCCGGGCCGTGGCCGTGACTATGCCTCGTGGGCGGTGATGTGGGTGGCCGAAACCTGGTCGGAAATCGACAAGGCCATCTTTGCCCTGTGCATCCCCACCCAGTGGGACATCCGCGGCGTCGAGAACCTGCGCAAGGACACTTCCTATCTGGCGGTGAGCAACCACCAGTCCTGGGTGGACATTCCGGCCCTGATCGAAAGCCTCAACCGGCGCACGCCGTTCTTCAAGTTCTTCCTGAAAAAAGAGCTGATCTGGGTACCGCTGCTGGGGCTGGCCTGGTGGGGGCTGGATTACCCGTTCATGAAGCGCTACAGCAAGGCCTTTCTGGCCAAGCACCCCGAGCTGAAGGGCAAGGACCTGGAGATCACCAAGGCCGCCTGCGAGCTGTTCAAGCGCCAGCCGGTGACCGTGGTCAACTACCTCGAAGGCACGCGCTTCAGCGACGCCAAGCGCCAGGCGCAACAGTCGCCATACCGTTACCTGCTCAAGCCCAAGGCCGGTGGCGTGGCGTTCGTGCTGGCGGCGCTGGGTGATCAGCTCGATGCGCTGCTGGACGTGACCATCGTGTACCCAGGCAACAAGGCGCCTGGGTTCTGGGATTTGCTCAATGGCAGCATTAGCCGGGTGATTATCGACATTCAGGTGCGTGAGCTGGACCCTGGATTGTGGGCGGGGGATTACGAGAACGATCCTGAATTCCGCCAGACCGTGCAGGCCTGGGTGAACCAGTTGTGGTTGGACAAGGACCAGCGGATCGAGCAACTGCGGGGGGAGATGGGCTGAGGTCTTTACCGCCTGATGGGGCCTCTTCGCGGGCGAACCCGCTCCTACGCAGGGTGGTGCTACCTTCGGGCTTGCGCTGCCACCCGCGGCCCGCTCAGGCAGCCCAACAATCCGATTAAAACCCAGGCTAATAATCAACATAAGGATTACTTTTTTGTCATCCCCCACCCAGGTGGATAAAAATCGACCAAAGCACAACTAAAAAAACGCTCTGGATCGATCGATGGCCAACCCACCCAGCTTCAACTCCGCTCAGCTTCGCCGTGTTCTCGGCCTTCCGGCCCTGGTGTTCTTCGGCCTGGTGTACATGGTCCCGCTGACCATCTTCACCACCTATGGCATCGTGACAGAGCTGACCGGCGGCCGCACCGCCAGCGCCTACATGGTTACCCTGGTGGCCATGCTGTTCACCGCCGCGTCCTACAGCTTCATGGTCAAGCGTTTCCCAGTGGCAGGCTCGGCGTACTCCTACACCAACATGGCTTTCGGCCCCAACATCGGCTTCCTCGCGGGCTGGTCGTTGCTGCTCGACTATCTGTTCCTGCCGATGATCAACTACCTGTTGATCGGCTTGTTCCTCAATATCGCCTTCCCGACCATCCCGGCGTGGTCCATTGCGCTGGCCTCGATCGCCCTGGTTACCGTGCTCAACGTGGTCGGCATCCATTCGGTGGCCAAAACCAGCAACCTGATCGTCGGCGCGCAGATCGTCTTCATCGTGGTATTCGTGGCGCTGTCATGCCAAACGCTGGCCGGCCAGCCGCTCGACCTGCTGTCGCCGCTGCTGGGTGACGGCTCACAACCAGGCTTTGGCGCGCTGATGGCCGGTGCGGCGGTGTTGTGCCTGTCGTTCCTCGGCTTCGATGCCGTTTCGACCCTGGCTGAAGAATGCCGCGATGCCCGCCGCGACGTGCCACGGGCGATCATCCTCACCACCCTGTTCGCTGGTGTACTGTTCACCGTACTGGCCTATGTCAGCCAGCTGGTCATGCCGGGCACCACCTTCGCCAATGCCGATGCGGCGGCCAACGAGGTGATGTTCAAGGCGGGTGGGCAGTTCCTGGCCAACTTCTTCACCGCAGCTTTTGTTGCCGGCAGCCTGGGCTCGGCGCTGGCCTCGCAGGCGGCAGTGTCGCGCATCCTGTTCACCATGGGCCGTGACAACGTGTTGCCGCGGCGCAGCTTCGGTTACCTGTCGCCACGGTTCGGCACCCCGGTGTTCGCCATTTTGCTGGTGTCGGCGTTTTCGCTGCTGGCGTTGGTGATCGACCTGGCTACCCTGGCCTCGCTGATCAGCTTTGGGGCACTGGTGGCGTTTTCGGCGGTGAACCTGGCGGTGGTGAAGACCCACCTGATGGATGACGGGGCGCAGCGCAACTTCAAGGGGCTGCTGTGCTACGGTCTGGTGCCGCTGGTGGGCCTGGCGCTGACCCTGTGGCTGTGGACCAGCCTGTCGGCACTGACGTTGGTGATCGGGCTGTGCTGGTTTGCCTTGGGCCTGGCTTACCTGGCGGTACTGACCGCGGGCTTCCGCCGCCCGGTGCGCCTGGTGGACTTCAGCGAAGCCGCCTGACCTGCCGCAATGCAACCTTGCGTTTTGTAGGTGCGGCCTGAGTCGCGAAGGGCCGCACCGCCCGTCCAGACCGGGTCGGTGCTCACTGCGTGTACTAGTAATTCTGCTAGTTGTACCTGACGTCGGGAAACTAAAGACTCAAGCTTACCGTCTTGCGAGGCCAAGCCTGTGTCAGTAGCTCTACGTGCCTATTGCCCCTACGGTCATTATCAAAATCAAGCAAGGCCGGCATCCATGCTTGGCTTCAATGGAGAGCAGTATGAGGCGCGCTCCCGCACGTATGTATTAGGCCAGGGATACCGCTGCTACAGCCCGGCACTCCAGCGCTTTCAGGCGCCCGATGACCGCAGCCCATTTTCCGAGGGGGGGCTCAATGCCTATGCGTATTGCGTTAATGATCCCATAAACTACCTGGACGACACTGGGCAGTCGCCGAGTGCAGCGCTACTGCGGAAAGGCAAAGCACAGCTTAAGGCCGTTTCACAGACCCGGTACCAGAAGGTCAGTAACGCCAACCAGCCCCCTCAGCAACGCGTAGCCAATGCGGTCAAAACCAGTCAGAAGAAAAAAAACGTCAGTTTTGCCACTGACACCATCTTTAGGAATGAACGCCACGGGCGATACCACGAGCGGACAATGCTTACCAGCAGACTGGAGCGCCTGCACAGCCTCTACGAAATAGTGACCAGTGACATCCAGCATCTTTGGGCTACTACCACCCGGCTGAACTATAAAAACCACAACCTCATCTATGCATATCTACGCCGACTTAGTTCGCTCAATAACACCGTTAAACAAGTGCAGAATGAAAAAGAACGAATTCAAAAACGCCTGCAAGAGATCCGCTGGTAGTACGAAGCTTATACAGACGGCGTGGCTGCGGGCGCCGGAGTCGCCCACAAGGCCCCCAAGTTCTGCAATAACGAACCGGCTATACCCTGCTGCCCAAGGTACTGCAGCAACAACGGCGCGAACTGCCCGATCATCCCGGTATCCATGCCCAGGGCCTTGAAGGCATTGTCCAGGTCGCTACGGTTCTGCACGTCGTTACCCAATGCCTTGTCCAAGGCCGACTGGCTACCCTTGTTGCTGCCCAGCAAATCCCCCAAGCCACTTAGCCCGCCCAGGGCATTGGCGCCCGACAACAGGTCCAGGCCCGGTACCGCCTTGGTCAGCTGGCCATAGTCCTCGCTGCTCAGGCTGTTGCGTGCCAAACCCAACATCGCCCCCGCCCCGCCCACGGCCTGCTCGGGGGTGATGTTCAACTGGCTGCCCAGGGTGTTGAGCAAATCGGCCTGCGCCTGGGGCGCCTGTACCTGGCCTTGCTGTTGCTGGTTTTGCATGGCGGATACGGCGTTGGCGGCGTCGCTGAGGTTGAAGGCGAACACCGGGCTTGCGGCCAGGGTCATCAGGGTTGCCAGGGTGAATGCTTTCATCGGGAGGGACCTCGTTGGCCGGGATGGCCTGGGAAACGAGGGATTTGACTGGTTGTTTGGAGGTTCGTTCCGGCCGGCTATCACGATAGATGCAGAAGATCCGTGACGTCTACCCTATATAGCTCTGGCGCCCCAAGGTACTAGAGATCAGGGGCAAATTGAAGGGCAGCTCCGATCTTTGATTACCTGTCAAAATTGCTAGTTGCTGTCACCTGCAAGAGGGAGCAGAGTCAATAGGTCATCAGATTTCTCTGGGGTCGCAAGCAATGACGAACAATGTAGATACCAACAAAGAACCGAGGTCCAGGCATTTCTATCAGAATGAACATATGGCGACCCACCATTCCACGCGGGGCAATCGTCATACACTATGGGGCCAAGGCACACCAATCGCTCAGCTAGGCCAGCCCCAAGGGGTACGCTTGCTGCAGATCGACCAAGCCAATTCAGTTATAGGCATGCCGCCTGAAGTGCTGACATATTCACCCTACGGCCATCTGGAACTTAGAGAAACGCTAGGGTTAATCGCATTCAATGGGCAATGGTTAGACCCAGCAATCGATGGATATATGCTTGGCAACGGCCATCGCCTAGTAAAAACTGGCTTGAGCCGATTTACTAGCCCGGATGCACTCAGCCCTTTTGACAGAGGCGGAAACAATTCATACGTTTATTGCGCTGGCGACCCGATAAATAAGGTGGACCCATCCGGCCGAAGCTTCAGCCTATTAAAGTGGGTCAGGCAAAAGTATGGCTACGAGCATTTATATAAGCGAGCCGCGGGTACCATCACCACAGAGGAAGACGCCAAGAAATACTCCTTCTCAAGCAACGAAAGAAGGGCCTGGAAATCGCATTATAATGATTTAATAGATCAAAATAATAGCAACCTATCCAAATATGAGGCGCGGACTCGCCCAAACTACGCATGGAAATCAGAGGTCCCTGCCTCGCCGAGCGATCGTGAAAAATTAGGCCGTGCACAATTGCTACAATCACAGCTAGAAGCAGAAAGGAATGTAATGAAGCATCAGATTGTTATAGACGGAAAAACCAGGTACACCACCGCCAAAAACCAGAGAATATTCGAGCGCCTTTTAAATAACAACAGAATTGAAATCGAACCACCAGAACTAACTCAACAAAACAACTCAGTACGAAAAGACACTCCTAACCATTAAAAATAGTGCCCTTCATTTATGAGTTTTTACTCCTGCTAGCGCCGGCCATTGTTTGCCCTACCGGTCTGTCAACCATGCCAGCTGCCACCTTCTTGTTTGGCAGCAAGCGGGTGGTGGCATAATTTAAGGTCATCTATCATGCTTAAGATTACCCCCGATTGTAGTGGAACGGTGAATGACAGCTTCTGCTCCTACTCGTGCTCTAGGCACCTGCGGCATTCAGCTTGTCATCACCGCTCTCACTCCAGATTCTAATCCTCTCTCAAGACACAAGGCCGCTCCCAAGTACAGCGCCAGCCTTCAACGGCTGTGATGCCAGCCCTGGCGCTAAAGAACCATCAGACCGAAGGCTGAGCCAACGGCGCTGGCGTGGTCCACAAACTCCCCAGGTTCTGCAGCAGCGAACCAGCAATCCCTTGCTGCCCAAGGTACTGCAGCAACAACGGCGCGAACTGCCCGATCATCCCGGTATCCATGCCCAGGGCCTTGAAGGCATTGTCCAGGTCGCTACGGTTCTGCACGTCGTTACCCAATGCCTTGTCCAAGGCCGACTGGCTACCCTTGTTGCTGCCCAGCAAATCCCCCAAGCCACTTAGCCCGCCCAGGGCATTGGCGCCCGACAACAGGTCCAGGCCCGGTACCGCCTTGGTCAGCTGGCCATAGTCCTCGCTGCTCAGGCTGTTGCGTGCCAAACCCAACATCGCCCCCGCCCCGCCCACGGCCTGCTCGGGGGTGATGTTCAACTGGCTGCCCAGGGTGTTGAGCAAATCGGCCTGCGCCTGGGGCGCCTGTACCTGGCCTTGCTGTTGCTGATTTTCCGAGAGGGGCCTCGTTGGCCAGAATGGCCTGGAAAACGAGAGATCTGACTGGCGCTCATTGGGCTTGTTCCCACCGTCTAACAACTAGCAAAACTACCAGTTGTGGTTATGCAATGCTTCGCGCAGCATCAAGCACTCCGACAACTGTTGGGTGAATGTTATGCCGAACAAAACAAACGGAAGAACCGAACCAGCTTGCGAAGCGACCGGCCTACGCTTTAAAAAATTGTCAAATGAAAATTCTCTACACTTCTATCAAAATGGTCATTTAAACACTACAGTATCTCCGCACGGGTGCCGTCATATTGTTCGCGTGCAAGATACAGTTTTGGCGCAACTCGAAAGAGCGCAGGCGACAAAAATATTGACGAGCGATCGCGCCAATTCTGTCTTGGGCCTGCTCGACAGGGTCATGACGTACTCACCTTACGGCCATCTGGAAACCTCGGAAGACGCCGTGCTATTGGCCTTCAACGGTCAATGGCGTGACCCGCGGATCTTATGCTACCTATTAGGTAGCTATCGGCTGTTCAGTCCGCAACTACAGCGGTTTTGTAGCCCAGACTCTTTTAGTCCCTTTGGCAGTGGTGGTTTGAACGCTTATAGCTACTGCTTTGGCGACCCCACAAATCATACAGATAATTCGGGCCATATAGCATACAGAATATTTAGGCGTCTCTTGCCCATGTTCAGGAATACTGAGTCAGAATCCAAATACTACAATTCAAAAATTAAAAATTTGGAAAATAAGCCTAATAAGGGACAGAGAAAAGTAGACGATATTAAAAATGAATACCGACACAAGCCTTATACTTATAGACAACTCAAAGACACCTCGAACATGATACACAAGCCCGATAAATACGTAAAGAGCCTCAACAAATACACAGCAAAGTTAGTACGTGCCCAAGAAAGTCGCGATAAGCTCAATAGAAAGTATCAAGAAAAACTTTTCAGCTACGCAGACAAACTTTTTGAGCTAAAACAGAGGTCTCAGTTAAAGGAGGGCTTACGCGCGGCTCTCGACGCACGGCAGCAGGCTAGGAAGAATGGAACCGCAGAGCCGGAGTGGGTTGGACAGTTGTTTGAGAGCTTATCCGATCAAGCTTCCGCCGTCAGGAGGCCTTATTCAACTGAGTAGTGGCTTCCCAGGGCTGGAACGGGATGATCTGGGCTGGGCTCTAGTATTGGGCGGTCACTGCGAAATCAGCGACCGGCTTTGACAGGCCGCCTTGGTATGAATCACGTGGCTTCGCTGTCATGGTAGCTGCGCATGGGGCACTTTGTGTGCGCCAGGTTTTGGTTTACCTACCGGTCTGTCAACCCATGTACCGCTGCCACCAATTGTTTGACAGCAGATGGTGATGGCCTCCATTTAAGGTGTTCCATCATGCTTAAGATCGTCCCCGATCCACCCCACACTTACCATTCCCTAGAAGACACACTCATCCAGGCCGCGGAGTACGCCCTGTCACTTTGGCGTTGCCTGGGCTGGCCTCTCCGCGGGCAAGTCCGCCCCAACAACCGTGCCACCTTATCAAACCGTTATTTTTGCCAGTATCAAAATCCCTGCAACGGCCCAGAATAGGCGCCAAGCAGCTCCCATTCATCCACTGCAGCAGGGACTTCAATCATGAACAAAGAACCGAGCATGATGCTCTTCTTCTACCAAGACAACAAGCTCGTCACAGTGAAAGAAGGCGCTCACCATCGCGCAATCTTACGTAATGCGGAACAACCGCTGGCAGAGCTGAGTACAGACGACACCAAAGCCGGCGGGCCGCTGGCAACCGATCAGATGGGCTCGGTGCTTGCCGTGCAAGGCTCAGCCAATCACCCATGAAAAAGCCCCTCGTGGTGAGGGGCTCTTCACTACATCACGGTATCACGCCGCGCCCCACATCTTGTGCGGGTCGATCACAAACTTCTTCGGCACCCCGGCATCAAACTCGCCGTACCCTTCCGGCGCCTGGTCCAGGTTGATCACCTGCACGCCCACCACTTCAGCAATGTTGATGCGGTCCCACATGATCGCCTGCATCAACTGGCGGTTGTACTTCATGGTCGGGGTCTGGCCGGTGTGGAAGCTGTGCGACTTGGCCCAGCCCAGGCCGAAGCGGATGCTCAGCGCGCCGATCTTGGCGGCAGCGTCCACCGCGCCCGGGTCTTCGGTCACGTACAGGCCCGGGATACCGATGTTGCCGGCTACGCGGGTAACCTGCATCAGCGAGTTCAGCACGGTGGCCGGGGCTTCGTGCTTGGCACCTTCATGGCCATGGCCGCGGGCCTCGAAGCCAACGGCGTCAACGGCGCAGTCCACTTCCGGCTCGCCGAGGATATCGACGATCTGCTCGTGCAGCGGGGTGTCCTTGGACAGGTCGACCACCTCAAAACCCTGCGACTTGGCGTGAGCCAGGCGGGCCGGGTTGAGGTCGCCGACGATGACGCAAGCGGCGCCCAGCAGGCGCGCCGAGGCAGCGGCGGCCAGGCCGACCGGGCCGGCGCCAGCGACATATACGGTGCTGCCTGGGCCTACGCCGGCAGTGACGGCGCCGTGGTAGCCGGTTGGCAGGATGTCGGACAGGCAAGTCAGGTCACGGATCTTCTCCATGGCCTTGTCGCGTTCGGGCAGTTTCAGCAGGTTGAAGTCGGCATAGGGCACCAGCACGTATTCGGCCTGGCCGCCGGTCCAGTCGCCCATGTCGACGTAGCCGTAGGCACCGCCGGCGCGGGCCGGGTTGACGGTCAGGCACACACCGGTGTGCATCTCTTTGCACGAGCGGCAACGGCCGCAGGCAACGTTAAACGGTACCGAAACCAGGTCGCCGATCTGCATGCGCTCGACGTCGCTGCCTTTCTCGACGATTTCACCGGTGATTTCATGGCCCAGAACCAGGCCGACCTGGGCAGTGGTGCGGCCGCGGACCATGTGTTGGTCGGAGCCGCAGATGTTGGTGGAGACCACCTTCAGGATCACGCCATGCTCGATTTTCTTGCCGCGTGGGTCCTGCATTTTCGGGTAGTCGATCTTCTGCACCTCGACCTTGCCGGCGCCGAGATATACCACTCCACGATTGCCAGACATGCTCTTACCTCGCTTGATTTTTATTTATGCAGCGGTGGTTGAACGCGCCGCCATCCTTGGGCGGCATGTGTTTCTGGATGAGGGGAATTGTGGGCCGGATGGGGCCGGGTGCACTGACTGGGAGCGACAGGGAGATGCCATTTAGCGGCAGGTTTGTCGTTGGAAGGTATGGGGGCAAACAGAGGTGGTGGCCTGTGCCGGCCTCTTCGCGGCTGAAGCCGCTCCTACAGGTAAAGCACAGCCTTCGAGGCCTGTGATATCCCTGTGGGAGATTCTATGGTTCCTGGCAAGGGTAGCCGGAGCATCTTCAGCGCCTGTGAGATCGAGCGCCGCCC
>NZ_RHQO01000047.1:0-34978 GCF_003935475.1 Pseudomonas sp. p99-361
CAGGGGTTACTGGCCCGAAACAAACGTAGGAGCGAGCGCAGCTCGCGATGCGCCGCGCGGGCGGCGCTCGATCTCACCGGCCCTGCATTTCTTGTGACAAACACCTGTCAGCCCTGACGCGATCCCAGCGGAAGCTGGCTTGCCTGCGATAGGGCCCGCCCAGACAGCATCTAACGATGGCCAGCCACCGCAGACTTGGTTAAGGTCAACACACCCCGCATGCCAGGCACTTCCATGGACATCAAGCAGCTCAAGTTCCTCATCGCCCTCGACCAGACCCGCCACTTCGGCCAGGCGGCGGCGCTGTGCCACATCACCCAGCCGACGCTGTCCATGCGCCTGCGCAACCTGGAAGACGAACTGGACCTGGTACTGGTCAAGCGTGGCCAGCGCTTCGAGGGCTTCACCGAGGCAGGCGAGCGCATTCTGGCCTGGGCCCGCACCCTGCTGGCCGCCCACGACGGCCTGCAGGCCGAAGCCGCCAGCTGCCGTGGCCAGGTGGTCGGCAGCCTGCGCCTGGGCACGGTGCCGCTGGCCAGTTTCAACCCCATGCACCTGCTGCTGCCGCTGCGGGAAAAATACCCGGAGCTGCACTTCCAGCTCAGTTCGCTGAGCTCGGAACAGGTCATCGACGGCCTTAGCCGCAACCAGCTCGATCTGGGCATCTGCTACCTGGACCAGGTCAACACCAGCTTCTTCGATGTGATCGAGCTGGGCATCACCACCATGGGCCTGCTGCATGACACCCGGCACTTCCGCTTCGCCAGCGACACCTTGCGCTGGGCCGAGCTGGGCGACATCCCCCTGGGGTTGCTGAGCAAAGGCATGCACTACCGCCAGTCACTGGACCTGAGCTTTCGCAGCCGTGGCCTGGAGCCCAACGCAGTGCTGGAAAGCGATTCGAGCTTCCAACTGATTCAGGCCATCAACACCGGCATGTGCTGCGCGATCATGCCACTGGGCTGCGGCCTGGAAGACCTCAGCGAGCACTTGCGCATCCTGCCGGTGGCCGACGCCGCGATCCATAGCCCGGTCGGCCTGCTGCTGCGCCGCAGCGAGCCACGTTCGGCCATTGCCGAGCAGTGCTTTGCCGAGGCGCAGGCACTGTTTCAGGCGGGCTGATCGCTGGTCGCCTGGCGGTATTGGCGCGGCGTGAAGCCGGTCAGTTGCTTGAACTGGCGGCTGAAGGCGCTGTGGTCGGTGTAGCCGCAGCACATGGCCACCTCGGTGATCGGCAATTCTGAATGCAGCAGGCGATGGGCGTGCTCCAGGCGCGCCTTGTGGATCATCTGCCGTGGCGTGAGGTGGAATACCCGTTTGCAATAGCGCTCCAGCTGGGCCACCGAAATGCCCGCGATGCGGGTCAGCTCACGCATGCTTATGGGCTGGTGAAAATGCTGGCGGATATGTTCGTCCACCGCGGCCAGGCGCTGGTAGGCAGGGTGGCTGTCGGCCGCTGACTGCAGGTCGACCGAGATGCCGACCAGGCCAATGATCTCGCCCGCCTGGCTGTACAACGGGCGCTTGTGGGTCAGGCACCAGCCTGGCTCGCGGCTGCCGTACAAGTGCAGCTCCAGCTGGTCTTCCAGCACCAGGCCCTCCTTCAGCACGCGCCGGTCCTGTTCGGTGTAGCCGGGGCCGAGCTGCGCCGGAAACACTTCGGCGCTGGTCTTGCCCAGCAACGGTTGCAGGCGCTTCAGGCCACAGCGCTGGACCAAGGTGTTGTTGGCCAGCACGTAGCGGGCGGCCGGGTCCTTGATGAAGATCGCTGCGTTGGGGATAGCGTCGAGGATCGGCAGCAGCAGCGAGACACCGGCCAGCAGGGCCTCGAGGGAGGCGGGACGGTGCTGGTCCAGGGAGTGGTAGAGGGGTGCCAGGGGGGTGTCGGTCATCTGCTCAATCTCTGTTGGCTTTGTCGGCCCTTTCGCGGGCATGCCCGCTCCCACAGGTACCTCACAAATCCCGAATCCTGTGCTGTACCTGTGGGAGCGGGCGAGCCCGCGAAGAGGCCGGCACTACTCACACATACCTACAGCCCTTATACGGTATGGCCTACAGCCTATTCCCCACCCTTGTGGCTGACCACTGCTTTTTCCCAACTGTGCCGATTTCGTCATGCCCCTTGCAGAAAACCATCAAGAACCGCCGCCCCGATCGGTCCACTCTATGCCCCACGCAAGCCGCCCAAGCCCTACAAGAACGCGGCCCGAAAGCCGCACCTGGTGACATCAGACCTGCCTATCCAATAACCAACAAAAAGGCGAACCCATGTCAGGCAAATTCAAGAAACAGTTATCGCTGCTGGACCTCACCTTCATCGGCCTCGGCGCCATTTTCGGCTCCGGTTGGCTGTTCGCCGCCAGCCACGTTGCGGCCATCGTCGGCCCGGCCGGCATTCTCTCCTGGTTCCTCGGCGGCTTCGCCGTGCTGCTGCTGGGCATCGTGTACTGCGAACTGGGCGCCGCCCTGCCCCGCGCCGGTGGAGTGGTGCGCTACCCGGTGTACTCGCACGGCCCGCTGCTGGGCTACCTGATGGGCTTCATCACCCTGATCGCCTTCTCCAGCCTGATCGCCATCGAGGTGGTCGCTTCACGCCAATATGCTGCCGCCTGGTTTCCCGAACTGACCAAGGCCGGCTCCAGTGACCCCACCGTGCTTGGCTGGCTGGTGCAGTTCGCCTTGCTGGGGCTGTTCTTCTTCCTCAACTACCGCAGCGTGAAAACCTTTGCCAAGGCCAACAACCTGATCAGCGTGTTCAAGTTCATCGTGCCGCTGCTGGTGATCGGCGTGCTGTTCACCTTCTTCAAGCCGCAGAACTTCACCGTGCAAGGCTTTGCCCCCTTCGGTTTGTCTGGCGTGGAGATGGCCGTATCGGCCGGTGGCATCATCTTCGCCTACCTGGGCCTGACACCGATCATTTCGGTGGCCAGCGAAGTGAAGAACCCGCAGCGCACCATCCCGATTGCGCTGATCCTGTCGGTGCTGCTGTCCACCGCCATCTACGCCCTGCTGCAACTGGCCTTCCTCGGCAGCGTACCCACCGAAATGCTGGCCAACGGCTGGGCCAGCGTAACCAAGGAACTGGCCCTGCCCTACCGTGATATCGCCCTGGCACTGGGGGTGGGTTGGCTGGCCTACCTGGTGGTGGCCGACGCCGTGATCTCGCCCAGTGGCTGCGGCAACATCTACATGAACGCCACCCCACGGGTGATCTATGGCTGGGCGCAAACCGGCACCTTCTTCCGCTACTTCACCCGTATCGACGCCGAGTCCGGCATCCCGCGCCCGGCGCTGTGGCTGACCTTCGCGCTGTCGGTGTTCTGGACCCTGCCCTTCCCGTCGTGGGAGGCGCTGATCAACGTGGTGTCCGCAGCCCTGGTGCTGAGCTATGCCGTGGCCCCGGTCAGTGTCGCCGCGCTGCGCCGCAACGCCCCCGAGATGCCGCGCCCGTTCCGGGTCAAGGGCATGGCGGTGCTGGGCCCCCTGTCGTTCATCATCGCCGCACTGATCGTGTACTGGTCGGGCTGGAATACCGTGTCCTGGCTGCTGGCCCTGCAAATCGTGATGTTCGTGCTGTACCTGGTGTGCAAACGCTTCGTACCGACCCAGCACCTGTCGCTGGCCCAGCAAGTGCGCAGCTCGGCGTGGCTGATCGGCTTCTACGCGGTGACCATCCTGCTGTCCTGGCTGGGCAGCTTCGGCGGCCTGGGCGTGCTTGGCCACCCATTCGACACGGTGGCGGTGGCTGTCAGTGCGCTGGGCATCTACTACTGGGGTGCCGCTACCGGTGTGCCTGCCCACCTGGTACGCCTGGAAGGCGAGGACGAAAGTGAAGCCAGCCATGAGCCCCTGGCAGACCAGCGCTCGGCCGCACTGGCGAGGTGAAGGGCTTTACCCGTGGGAGCTGGCTTGCCAGCGATGAGGCCCGCACCAGCAGCACATGACCATACAGATCAAACAAGGGACAGGCCCATGAAACAGATACACGTCATCGACTCCCACACTGGCGGCGAGCCTACCCGCCTGGTGATGCAGGGCTTCCCGCAACTGCATGGCCGCAGCATGGCCGAGCAGCGCGACGAACTGCGCGAGCTGCACGACCCGTGGCGCCGCGCCTGCCTGCTGGAGCCACGCGGCAACGATGTGCTGGTGGGCGCGCTGTACTGCCCGCCAGTGTCTGCCGACGCCACCTGCGGGGTGATCTTCTTCAACAACGCCGGTTACCTGAACATGTGCGGCCACGGCACCATCGGCCTGGTCGCTTCGCTGCAGCACCTGGGCCTGATCGCACCTGGCGTGCACAAGATCGACACCCCGGTCGGCCAGGTCAGCGCCACCTTGCATGAAGACGGCGCCGTCACTGTCGCCAACGTGCCCGCCTACCGCTACCGCCAGCACGTGGCGGTGGACGTACCCGGGCATGGCGTGGTGCATGGCGACATCGCCTGGGGTGGCAACTGGTTCTTCCTGGTTGCCGAACACCGCCAGCGCATTGAACTGGATAACCGCGAGGCCCTGACCGCGTACACCTGGGCCATGCTCAACGCCCTGCAAGCGCAAGGCATTACCGGCGAGCACGGCGCGCCCATCGACCACGTCGAGCTGTTTGCCGACGACGCCAACGCCGACAGCCGCAACTTCGTGATGTGCCCCGGCAAGGCCTACGACCGCTCGCCCTGCGGCACCGGCACCAGCGCCAAGCTGGCCTGCCTGGCGGCCGACGGCAAGCTGGCCGAGGGCCAGACCTGGGTGCAGGCCAGCATCACCGGCAGCCAGTTCCAGGGCCACTACCAGCGCGACGGCGAGCGGATTCGCCCGTTCATCACCGGCCGCGCCTACATGACCGCCGACAGCACCCTGCTGATCGACGAACAGGACCCATTCGCCTGGGGCATCTGAACCCCGCCTTTTGACCCACCCGAATTTCGCCAGGAGTAACTTGCATGAACAACAACATCTTCACCGGTACCATGCCCGCCCTGATGACCCCGTGCACCGCCGAGCGCAAGCCGGACTTCGACGCGCTGGTGCGCAAAGGCCGTGAATTGATCGATGCCGGCATGAGCGCCGTGGTGTACTGCGGCTCGATGGGCGACTGGCCGCTGCTGACCGAGGCCCAGCGCCAGGAAGGCGTGGCACGCCTGGTGGGCGCCGGCATCCCGACCATCGTCGGCACTGGCGCGGTGAACACCCGCGAGGCGGTGGCGCATGCCGCCCACGCCGCCAAGGTTGGCGCCGCCGGGCTGATGGTCATCCCCCGCGTGCTTAGCCGCGGCGCCTCGCTGATCGCGCAAAAACACCACTTCTCGGCCATTCTCGCCGCGGCACCGAAGCTGCCGGCCGTGATCTACAACAGCCCCTACTACGGCTTTGCCACCCGCGCCGACCTGTTCTTCGAACTGCGCAGCGCATACCCCAACCTGATCGGTTTCAAGGAGTTCGGCGGTGGCGCCGACCTGCGCTACGCCGCCGAACACATCACCTCCAAGGACGATGACGTGACCCTGATGGTCGGCGTCGATACCCAGGTGGTGCATGGCTTCGTCAACTGCAACGCCACCGGTGCCATCACCGGCATCGGCAACGCCCTGCCGCGTGAAGTGCTGCAACTGGTAAGCCTGAGCAAGCAGGCGGCCAAGGGCGACGCCCGCGCCCGCCGCCTGGCGCGTGAGCTGGAAGCGGCGTTGGCGGTGCTGTCGTCGTTCGATGAAGGCTGCGACCTGGTGCTGTACTACAAGCATTTGATGGTGCTCAACGGCGATCGCGAGTACAGCCTGCATTTCAACGAGACCGACGCCCTGACCGACGCCCAGCGCAACTATGCCGAGCAGCAGTACGCCCTGTTCCGCACCTGGTACGCCAGCTGGTCTGCCGAGCAGAACCTGGCCTGATCCAGCGGCCCCTGTGGGAGCGGGCATGCCCGCGAAGTAGACGCCGCGGTGCATGGCACCGGCTTCGCCGGTGTTCGCGGGCGCGCCCGCTCCCACAGGGTAAGCAGTACACCCTTGCTATTGCATGTGATTTCCCAAGGAGGCTCCATGACCCTGACAGGCAACCTGCTCATCGGCCAGACGCCGGTAACCGGCAGCCGCGAAGCCATCCAGGCGGTCAACCCGGCCACCGGCCAGGCACTTCAACCCGCCTACCTCGGTGGCACCGGCGAACACGTGGCCCAGGCCTGCGCCCTGGCCTGGGCGGCGTTCGATGCCTACCGCGAAACCTCGCTCGAACAACGGGCCCACTTTCTCGAAACCATCGCCGCGCAGATCGAAGCGCTGGGCGATGCCCTGATCGACCGGGCCGTGGCCGAAACCGGCCTGCCCAAGGCGCGAATCCAGGGCGAACGCGGCCGTACCTGCACCCAGCTGCGCACCTTCGCCCGTGTGGTGCGCGCCGATGAATGGCTGGATGTGCGCATCGACCAAGCCCTGCCCGAACGCCAGCCGCTGCCGCGCAGCGACCTGCGCCAGCGCCAGGTGGCCTTGGGGCCGGTGGCCGTGTTCGGCGCCAGCAACTTCCCCTTGGCCTTCTCGGTGGCCGGCGGTGACACCGCCTCGGCATTGGCTGCAGGCTGCCCGGTCGTGGTCAAGGCCCACAGCGCGCACCCCGGCACCAGCGAGCTGGTCGGCCGGGCCCTGGCGCAGGCGGCGCAACAGTGCGGCTTGCCAGAAGGTGTGTTCTCGCTGCTGTACGGCGCCGGCCATGAAGTCGGCATCGCGCTGGTCAGCGACCCGCGCATCCAGGCGGTTGGCTTCACCGGCTCGCGCAGCGGTGGCATGGCGCTGAGCCAGGCTGCCCAGACACGCCCGCAGCCGATCCCGGTGTATGCCGAAATGAGTTCGATCAACCCGGTGTTCCTGTGCAACGCCGCCCTGCAAGCCCGCGGCGAAGCACTGGCGCAAGGCTTTGTCGCGTCGCTGACCCAGGGCGCCGGCCAGTTCTGCACCAACCCGGGCCTGGTGATCGCCCGCCAAGGCCCGGCCTTGCAGCGTTTCATCAGTGCGGCCAGCCACCACCTGCAACAGGCGGCCGCGCAAACCATGCTCACCCCGGGCATTTTCAGTGCGTACCAGGCCGGCGTCGCGGCCCTGGCGGAAAACGCCAATGCCCAGCCCGTCGCCAGCGGCCAGGGCGGCACCGGCCCTAACCAGTGCCAGGCGCAACTGTTCGTCACCCAGGCCGAGGCCTTCCTTGCCGACCCGGCATTGCAAGGCGAGGTGTTCGGCGCGGCCTCGTTGCTGGTCGCCTGCAGCAGCGATGAGCAAATGCGCCAGGTTGCCGAGCACCTGGAGGGCCAATTGACCGCCACCCTGCACCTGGACGAAGCCGACATCGACAGCGCCCGCGCCCTGCTGCCCACCTTGGAACGCAAGGCCGGGCGGCTGTTGGTCAACGGCTGGCCGACCGGGGTCGAGGTGTGTGACGCAATGGTGCATGGCGGCCCGTTCCCGGCCACCACCGACGCGCGCACCACTTCGGTGGGTACAGCGGCGATCCTGCGTTTCCTGCGCCCGGTGTGCTACCAGGACTTCCCCGATGCGCTGCTGCCACAGGCCCTGCAACAGGCCAACCCGCTGCAACTGCGGCGCCTGCTGGACGGTAAACGGGAAGGCTGAGCATGCACGAAACCGCTGAAACCGATATCGCCGTGGTGGGCGCCGGCATCGTCGGCGTCGCCTGCGCCCTGCAACTGGCCCGTCAGGGCCGCCGGGTCACCCTACTCGACCGCCAGGCGCCCGGCCATGGCGCCTCGTTCGGCAATGCCGGGCACCTGGCGACCGAGCAAGTGTTCCCGATTGCCGACCTGTCGATCCTCAAGCGCCTGCCACGCATGCTGCTCGACCCCATGGGCCCGCTGCGGCTGGACTGGAAGTACCTGCCCAAGGCCATGCCGTGGTTCACCCGGCTGCTGCTTAATCTGCGCCCAGCGCCGTTCCAGCGCAGCGTGGCCGGCATTCGCCGGTTGAACGAAGCCAGCCTGGGGGCCTGGCAACAGCTGCTGGGCTCGATCGGGCGCAGCGAGCTGTTCCACGCAGCGGGCTCGCTGCTGGTGTTCGAGCGCCCCGAATCACGGCAGGCGCTGGCGGCGTTGCAGGCGCGCCTGCAACAGCAGGCCGTGCCCGTGGATTACTGGTCGGCACACGCCGTACGCGCAGCCGCGCCCCAGCTGAGCGAGTCGTTGCTTGGCGGGTTGTTTTTCCCCAGGACCGGGCATTTCATCGACCCCTACCGGGTGGTCTGCGCGTTGTTCGAGGCGGCCAAGGCCAGCGGCGTGCGCTTTGTACAAGCGCAGGTGGAGGGTGGCCACCTGCACAGCGGCGGGGTCAGCCTGGCCAGCGCCCAGGGCACGTTCAACGCCCGCCAGGTGCTGCTCAGTTGCGGTGCGCATTCGGCACGGCTCACCGCTGCCCTGACCGGCAAACGGGTGCCGCTGGACACCGAGCGTGGCTACCACCTGATGCTGCCTGGCGAACACCAGCGCCTGCCCTTTGCGGTCACTTCGCTGGAGCGCAAGTTCATCATGACCCCCATGGCCGAAGGCCTGCGCCTGGCGGGCACGGTGGAGTTCGCCGGGCTGGAGGCGCCGCCGAGCATGCAGCGGGCGTGGCAGTTGCACCGCTTGAGCAAAGGCTTGTTTCAGCAGGAGCTGAGTGTTGAAGGCGCCACGCCGTGGATGGGCTTTCGGCCTTCGCTGCCCGATTCACTGCCGGTGATCGACCGTGTGTGTGACGGGCGGGTGCTGTTGGCGTTCGGGCACCAACACCTGGGGTTGACCCAGGCGGCGGTCACGGCGCAATGGGTGGGGCGTTTGGCCGAGCGGGCTGGCGGGGCCGAGCTGGCGGCTTACCGGCTGGGCCGTTTTGGGAGATTCTAGGGGCTTGCCGATGGCATCACTCGGCGCGGCATCTTCAGGGTTCGGGAGATCGAGCGCCGCCCGCGCGGCGCATCGCGAGCTGGCGCTCGCTCCTACGTTTGTTTCGGGCCAATTATGCCTGTGGGTGTTGCGCGCGAACGCCTTGGTGTATGGCGCGATATCGCGTCTTACGAAAAGGCGGTCGCGTGCGCCTGACACAGGATGGACTGGCCCGAAACAAACGTAGGAGCGAGCGCCAGCTCGCGATGCGCCGCGCGGGCGGCGCTCGATATCAGCGATAACGCTCAAGCCAGTGCGCATAAGGCGCTGGCAAGGTCCAGGAGGCTTTTTCCACCCCCAGCTCCTTGGCCGCAAAGTAGGCCCAGTGCGGGTCGGCCAGGTGCGCGCGGCCTACCGACACCAGGTCCAGCTGGTTGGCCTGCAATGCCGCTTCGGCCAGCTGCGGGGTACCGAAACCCCACGCCGACGTCACCGGCAGCTTGGCTTCACGGCGCACACGCTCGGCAATCGGCCCCATGAACGCCGGCCCCCAAGGGATGTTGGTATCAGGGATGGTAAAGCCGACACTCACGCTCAGCAGGTCCAGGCCGCCAGCCTTGAACCGACGCGCCAACTCGATCGACTCTTCCAGGGTCTGCTCATCACGGCCGTCGTATTCCAGCACGCCAAAACGCGCCGTCAGCGGCAGGTTTTCTGGCCACACTTCACGTACTGCCGCCAGGGTTTCCAGCAGGAAGCGGCTGCGGTTGTCGAAACTGCCACCGTAGGCATCGGTACGCTTGTTGGAGTGCTCGGAGAAGAAGCTCTGCCCCAGGTAGCCGTGGGCAAAGTGCAGCTCGATCCACTCGAAGCCGGCATCGCGTGCACGGCGGGCGGCATCGACGAAGTCCTGCTTGACCCGGGCGATGTCGTCCAGAGTCATGGCACGCGGCACTTTTGGCAGGTGTGCACCAAAGGCAATGGCCGACGGGGCAATGGTTTCCCAGCCGCGGGCATCGTCGGCGGCAATATGGTCGTCACCTTCCCAGGGCCGGTTGGCGCTGGCCTTGCGCCCGGCGTGGGCGATCTGGATGCCCGGTACCGAACCTGCTGCCTTGATCGCCTGTACCACCGGTACGAACGCCTGGGCATGGGCGTCGCTCCAGATGCCGGCGCAGCCGGGGGTAATGCGCCCCTCCGGGGCCACCGCCGTGGCTTCGACCACCAGCAAGCCGGCACCGCCTCGGGCCATGCCGGCCAGGTGCACATGGTGCCAGTCGTTGATCATGCCGTCCTCGGCCATGTACTGGCACATCGGCGGAATGGCAATGCGGTTGCGCAGGGTGACGTCCTTGAGGGTGTAAGGTTGGAACAACGCGGACATGGGAAACTCCCGGGCTATGTGGATACGATTGTTCGATCATAATCGAACTATGGCAATAATGGAAACCCCCGGTATCATGTGCAGCATGCGAGCCTATAAACATCCCAACCCTGAAGACCTGGTGCTGGAGCGCCTGCTGTACGCCCTGAGCGACCCCGTGCGCATGGGCATCGTGCGCCAGCTGGCCGGTGTGGCCGAAGCCACGTGCGGCGAACTGGACGGCGGCCGGCCCAAGTCGAGCATGTCCCACCACTTTCGCGTCTTGCGTGATGCGGGGTTGGTGCATACCCGCAATGTGGGCACAACCCACATGAATTCGCTGCGCAGCGAAATGCTGGAGGCCCGCTTCCCGGGGTTGCTGGCGTGCATTCTGCGCCAGCAGTAATACCTGCCCTGCGCCGCAAACAGCCCCGAACAGGCAACAAAAAAGCCACGAGGTCACCCCCGTGGCTTTCGGTCACAACCTGGCGGCCAATTACAGCGCCATGTCGTTCTCTGGCTTGCTTTCAACCGGTTGGCTTGGCGCAACGGTGGTACCGACGCTGGCGTCGATCACCGGTGGCTTCTCCAGTTGCAGTACTTCAGCGGTGTAGTTCCACTCTTTCTGGGTGGCCGCTGCCGAATCATTGAGCTTGGTGCCGTAGCTCGGAACGATCTGCTTGATCTTGGCCTGCCACTCTGGGGTAGCGACCTTCTCCTTGAACACGGTTTCCAGCACGTTGAGCATGATCGGCGCAGCGGTCGAAGCACCTGGCGAGGCGCCCAGCAGGCCTGCGATGGTGCGGTCTTCGGAGGCCACCACTTCGGTACCCAGCTTCAGCACACCGCCCTTCTCGGCATCACGCTTGATGATCTGCACGCGCTGGCCGGCCTGCCACAGTTTCCAGTCTTCCTTCTTGGCGTTCGGGAAGTAGGTGCGCAGGGCTTCGAAGCGGTCGTCGTCAGACAGCATCAGCTGGCCAGCGAGGTACTCCACCAGCGGGTACTGCTCGATACCGACCTTGGTCATCGGCCACACGTTGTGGGGGGTGGTGGTGCTCAGCAGGTCCAGGTACGAACCGTTCTTCAGGAACTTGGTGGAGAAGGTGGCGAACGGGCCAAACAGGACCACGCGCTTGCCGTCCAGCACGCGGGTGTCCAGGTGCGGTACCGACATGGGTGGCGCGCCGGTCGAAGCAATACCGTAGGCCTTGGCCATGTGCTGCATGGCCACGGTCGGGCTCTCGGTGACCAGGAACGAGCCACCCACCGGGAAGCCTGCGTATTCCTTGGCTTCTGGAATGCCCGACTTCTGCAGCAGCTTCAGGGCACCACCGCCGGCACCGATGAACAGGAACTTGGCGTCGGTGGCCGACTCGGTACCGTCCTTCAGGTTCTTGTACTCGACGTGCCAGGAGCCATCCTTGTTGCGGGTGATGTCCTGCACTTCGCTGGACAGCTTCAGGTCGAAGCCTTTCTGGGTTTGCAGGTGGCCAACGAACTGGCGGGTGATCTCGCCGAAGTTCACGTCGGTGCCGATTGGCGTCCAGGTCACGGCCAGCTTCTGGCTAGGGTCGCGGCCTTCCATCATCAGCGGGACCCACTTGGCGATCTGCGCGTGGTCCTCGGAGTACTGCATCGGGCGGAACAGCGGGCTGGCCTGCAGCGCGTCGTAACGCTTCTTCAGGAACTTGATGTTGTCATCGCCCCAGACGAAGCTCATGTGCGGGGTGGTGTTGATGAACGAATGCGGGTTCTTCAGCACGCCCTGGCGGACCTGCCACGACCAGAACTGACGGGAAATCTGGAAGGCCTCGTTGATTTCGATGGCCTTGGAGATATTGATGTTGCCGTCTTTGTCTTCCGGGGTGTAGTTCAGCTCGGCCAGCGCCGAGTGGCCGGTACCGGCGTTGTTCCAGCCGTTGGAGCTTTCTTCGGCCACGCCGTCCAGGCGCTCGACCATTTCCATCGACCAGCTTGGCTCCAGCTCGTGCAGCCACACGGCCAGGGTGGAGCTCATGATGCCGCCGCCGACCAGCAGTACGTCGACTTTCTTGGTTTCTGCGGCGTGCGCTTGCATGCAGCTTGCAGCGACAGCCAGACCCAGCAAGGTCTTGCCAGCTTTCTTGAACATTGATCAATTCCAGTCATAAGAACAGAGGGAGGGCCTGTGGCTGACCCAAGTAAAGCGTGTTCTTCAGCGCAGGCTTGTTATTGATCATTGTTCAGCAGCTAGAGAACGAGAAAACGACCCTGCCTTTTGTCGAATTGACTGACTTGGCTGAATCGTTTTGCCGATTGTACTTGAAATGCCTGCACAAACAAATTGCAGCCCTTTACGTCAAGGCGGCAGGTTGTCCCATGGCGCGCAGGCAAAACATCTTGCCGATTGCAGTTCAGCACAGACTGAACGCCGAAGGCATGCCCTTGGCGCATTTGCTGCAAACGCTCGGGCGCTATCGCCATGGGCACCTGGGCTGGCACCCGGAGGTGGCGACGTTGTCGGTGATGGGGGCGTTTCCGCTCAACGACACCGACCGGGCGCTGGAATTGCTGCAAGCGGCACTGCCGGTGCGGGTGCAGCGGCTGACGCCGTGGTGGGTCACAGTCGAGCCGGCTTGATACCTGAACACCTTTGAACCCAGCGCCTTGCATCGCGCTGGATTCTTCGCGGGCATGCCCGCTCCCACACAGACAGCGTGAACTCGAAGCCGGCGCAGTACCTGTGGGAGCGGGCGAGCCCGCGAAGCAGGCGACGCGGTGTTCATCAGTTATGAAAATCAATGCCAAGCCAGTTCCCTTTTTCCAATCGCGTTCGGTTAACCCGGCATAGCCCGTCCAACTCACCTTACCGACTCCAGAGACCCGCATGCCGACGCCCTTCCAACCCATGCTTCGCCTGGCGCTTGCCGCGCCCCTTTCGCTGTGTGCCGCCGCACCGCTGATGTTGCCGGCCAACCTGGCCCATGCCGAACAGCCCGCCGAAACCCGCTTCGATATCGCCCCCGGCTCGCTGGCCAGCGCCCTCAACCAGTTCAGCAGCCAGGCCGGCATCTACCTGGCCGGCAGCAACGAGTTGGCCGCCGGCAAGCTCAGCCAGGGCCTGCAAGGCCGCTACAGCGTGGCCCAGGGCCTGGCCCGCCTGCTACAGGGCAGTGGCTTGCAAGCGGTTGCACAAGGCAACGCCGGCTATGTGCTGCAACCGCAGGCCGAGGGCAACGCCCTGCAACTGGACGCTACCGCGATCAATGCAGCCACCCTGCTGGTCAGCAACGGCCAGAGCGACACGGGTTACCGTGCGGTCGCCAGCAGCACGGCCAGCAAGACCAGCAGCGCCCTGGCCGATACCCCACGCTCTGTCTCGGTGGTGACCCGCCAGCGCCTGGACGACCAGCAGTCACAAACCCTCACCGAAGTGCTGGGCTATGTGCCGGGCATTTTCTCGCCGCCCTTCGCCGGCGGCGATGGCCAGGCCGGCGACCTGTTCTTCATCCGCGGCTTCAACGCTACCGATTACGGTTATGGCCTGCTGCGTGACGGCCTGCGGGTACAGGGCAACCGCTACGACACCAGCAGCGAACCCTATGGCCTGGAGCGGGTGGAAGTGTTCCGCGGGCCGACTTCGATCCTGTACGGTGAAAACGCCCCCGGCGGCGTGGTCAACCTGGTCAGCAAGCAGCCCACCGCCGAGCCCCGCGGGGAAGTGCAACTGAGCTACGGCTCGCACAACCGCCGCCAGCTGGGCGTGGACATTTCCGGGCCATTGACCGATGCGGGCAATGTACTGGGCCGCCTGGTGATGCTGGGCCGCAACGCCGATACCCAGGTCGACCACCAGCCCGACGACCGCCTGTACCTTGCCCCCTCGCTGACGCTGAATTTCGATGATGACAACAGCCTGACCGTGCTGGCCACCTATCAGCGCGACCGCACCCTGATGGAGCTGGGCTTCCCCGCCGCCGGTACCCTGCTGCACAACCCCAATGGCAAGATCGACAAGGACCAGTTGTCCGGCAACCCGGACTGGGACAACTTCGAGCGGGAAACCTGGACCCTGGGTTACGCGTTCAGCCACCGCGTCAACGACACCTGGCAGTTCCGCCAGAACTCGCGCTACCTGCAGTCGCGCCTGAACGACAACGGCTTCGGCAGTACCCTCGGCAACACGGCCTACGACCGCTATAACAAGTCCATCGCCTACTCGCTGGACAACCAGTTCGAAGGCCACTTCACCCCCGGCGCCTTCGACCACACCGTGCTGGCAGGGCTGAGCCTGGACCGCACCTCATTCAACCAGGACTGGGATGCCGGCAACGGCGGCACCATCAACGTATTCGCGCCGGTCTGGAACGGCAAGCCGAGTACGCCGTCGCCTGTGCAGAACGCCCTGCTGGAACAGACCCTGTACGGCCTCTACAGCCAGCTGCAAACCAAGGTCGACCGGCGGGTGCTGCTGCTGGGCGGGCGCCTGGACCGGGTCAACAGCCAGTACCGCAACAAGGCAGGCACCCTCAACGCCGCGGCCGACATGAACAGCTGGGACAGCAAGTTCACCTGGCAAACCGGCGTGATGTACCAGTTCGACAATGGCCTGTCACCGTACGCCAGCTATGCCACCGCCTTCGCCCCGACCCAGCAGACCGAAAGCAGAAGCGGCCCACTCGACCCCACCACCAGCGAGCAGTACGAACTCGGCATCAAGTACGAACCCAAAGGCTGGAACACCGCCTTTACCGCATCGGTGTTCGACCTGCGCAAAAAGGACGATGTGCTCTACGACGCGGCCGTGGGTGACTACCGTCAGATCGGCGCCAGCCGCGCCAAGGGTGTGGAGCTTGAACTGAACAGCGACCTCAGCGAGCACGGGTGACGTAACCTTGGTCGACGCCAAGGTAGGCTACGCGATAGACGACAACTGGTCGGTAGAGGTGAACGCGCGCAACCTGTTCGACAAAGAATACGTGGCCGGCTGCAATAACGCCGGGCGCTGCTACTGGGGTGAAGAGCGCACCTTGCTCGGCACCGTTTCGCTGCGCTGGTAACCCTTGGCCGGATAACAAAAACCCCCGGCCATTTGCATGACCGGGGGCATTGGATCACGCCGCAAGGGGCGCGATCAGGGTACCGCCAAGATTACTGCTGCTGAGGCAGTTTATCGATCGGGCCGCAGCCACCGATGATCTTGGAGATGGAAACCGAAGGGTGGAACAGGTAGTCGTAGGTGCAGTTTTTCGGTTGGTTGTAAACCTGGCCAGTGCAACCCGACAACAGGGCAACACCCGAAACGACAGCAACGGCTACAGTGGCCTTGAACAGCTTTTTCATTACTAAGTCCTTTAAATGAAACATTTGCGGCCATCGTCTGATGGCGGCGGGATGATACAGAAACTGAGCATTGGATCCAAGTCGCAGGGTCTTGAATGCTCAGCCCTTCCCTATCAATCGGTTTCCAGCTGGTACGCCTTGCTCACGAACACTGCTGCGAACAGGCTCTTGCCTTCCTTGAAGGTGTAGGTTTCCTCGAACTGGCCGTCTTCGACCAGCTTCTGCCCGATGGCACATTCGGAGTCGCTGTGGTTCTTCGCCTTCGCGCCGAAATCACTGCTCCACGATGACAGCCCCACGTCCTGGCAGAATGCCGCGAACTTGGCCTTGGGAACCCGCTGCTGGTAATCGTTGAACGCCTGCTTGAGCGGCTTGAAGCCGCTGTAGCTCAAGGTGTAGTTCTCGACCTTGGCCTTGCGGGCAAAGCCGCTCACCGCCTCCGCCAGCACCGCCTGGCCGGAATACGCGCTGTAGGCGCCGATCACCATGGCACTCAGGGCGCTCTTGAGCTGGGTTTCAACATCGTCCAGCTCCGGCAGCGACTGGAACTCGGCCTTGCGCACGATCTCACCGACCTTGGAGCCGTCGTTGCGGTGGGTAACCACGAACGTCATCGAGCCTTCACCGTCGCTGGAGCGCTTGATGGTGAAGTCCAGGTCGACCGTGGTACCAAAGTCGCCGGTACTGCTGACCAGGAAGGCACCGGTCACCGGCTGGCGCACGGCCATGTTGCCCCCCCAGTTGAAACTCGATGGGGCGGCGCGCCCGTTGGCGAGCAGCTCGGCCCGTGGCTGGATCTCGTCGCTGACATCGGCCACCAATACCACCTCGGCGCCCTTGGTGGCCACGAACGGGTTGCCCATCTGCATGCCCAGCAACTGCACATGGATACTGCCGTCCTTGCTGTCCCCGTCGTGAGCCAGCTTCAGCGCATCTGCCTTCAGGTACACGCCGGCCACATCACGGCTGGCGTTGAGCTGGTACTTGGCCCAACCGGCCAGGCCTTCCCCGGCCGCACTGCCCTGTACCGACTCCATCAGGCCTGACAGGCCGCGCATGAACTGCTGAGCCCCGTTGGTCTGTGCAGCGGCCACGCGGATTTCCGGGTCGGCCACGGTCAGGTTGCCGGAAAACGCCGAGTAGGAAATGTCGCCCTCGGACAAGACGTCTTCCAGGAAGTAGCGCTCCTTGAAGTCGTCGTAGTAGGCCATCGCAGCCTTCTTGCCCGAGCTGGAAAGCAGGGCATAGCCACCGCCGAGCACCAGCACCGCTGCGGCCACACCGCCCATCAGCAGCTGCTTCTTGTTCATCTGTTTGATCATGGTGTTTGCCTCACTGGACCATGGCGGAAGCGTTGTTCCAGTCGTTCACGTACTGTTGGGAGACCTCGGGGGTCCAGCTGAAATCGATGCCGGCGTTGGGGAATTCCTTGGCCAGTACGGCACCGAACGATACGCGGTCGGCACAGTGTTCCTGCTTGCAGGCCTCTGGCTCGCCGGCGCTGTAGGCGCGGTAGGTGGGCACCGCGCGGCCGTCGTCCAGCGGGTAGTACGGCGTGGCGTTGGCCACTTGGGTTACGTACCAGCCCTCGCCGTATTCCTCGTCCGCGACCAGGCGGCCTTTGCTCGGGAAATCGATGTTGTAGAAGTCGCCCTGCTTGCCGGTTACATGCACCATCATCGTCGCCACAGTGGCCGAGGTAGCCGGGTTCTGCTGCTCCAGTGGCGACGCGAAGCGCACCTTGATGCCGGCCATCTGCGCCAGTGCCTCGGTTTCACGCCCCTTGAACTCGCTCATACCGTCCTGCAGCTGCTGGTAGCGCTCCAGCACACGGGTGTGCACGCGCGCCAGTTCCTGCTGGCGCTGGCGCAGCTCGCGCTGGCGTTGCTGCTCACGCTGTACCGCCCAGTTGGCACCGTCGCGCACATCGAAGAACAGGCCTTGGCGGTTGATGCCGATGCGGTTGCGGGTGATCTTCTGCGCGTCATTGCCCCAAAGGCTGTTAGTGATGGCCGAGATGTCCTTGACGATCAACAGGGTGGCCACATCGGTGGTGGACGGCGAGGCGGTCTTGACCAGGTCGAAGATCTCCAGCGCGGCCTCCTTGTACTTGGCCGGGTCCAGGGCAAATGATTCGTCCGGGGTGACCGCCACGTAGTACGGGTCGCTGCCGAACGGGCGCAATACGCCATAGCTGGAACGGCTGAAGGTCAGGTACACCTTCATCTGCCGGCCGGGGATTTCACCCACCAGGAATGCGGCCTGGTCTGCGTCGGCAGTCAGGTAGGAAACCGCCTTGTCCTTCACTGCGGCCTCCAGGCGCTTGGTGAAGATCAGGCCACTGGGGTGGGCATAGACCTTGTCCCAGTTATCGCCACGATAGGTACCCACCGCTTTCCAGCTGATTCTGTCGAAGCTGCCTTGGCCAAAGCCGGAGGCCGGGCACGGCATGGCCGGGGTGGTGCCGAACGACAGGGTGTCGCCTGCGCCGATGATCGATTTGCTCAGCACCCATTTGCAGCCGGCGCCGTCGGTTACCTGCATCAGGTTGGGGTTTGCCAGGACCACCGGGCGGCCAAAGTCCGAGCTCGGGGCTGCGGCCACTGCTGGGGCTGGGGCCGCCGCGGGTGGTGCAGCAGGGGCTTGGGCGGGCGCAGCAGGCGCTGGTTCTGCCGCTACGGCGGGCGCCGGTGCCGGTTGTGCCGGCGCGGGGGCGGGTTCGGCAACTGCCGGGGCCTCTGCCGTGGCAGGTGCAGGGGCAGGTGCCTGCTCCGCTGCCGGTGCCGCCGCCGGTTCCGGTGCAGCAGGCGCCGGGGCGGCAACGGCAGGTGCAGCAGCCAGTGTCACCAGCCCCAGGTTGCTGGCATTGCCCGAGCCGCTGGCGTACAGCTTGCCGTTGCCATCGACTGCCTTCCAACTCACCTTGGCGGTCGAGCAGTCCTTGGCAAACACGAACGGCAGCTTGCTCAGCAGGCCCGTCAGCAGCTCCTGGTTATCCCAGGCTGGGCGGCTGATGGTCAGGTCGACCTGGGGTTTGCACCAGGTGCTGGCATCGCCAGGCACTTCGACCTTGATGTTGTCTTTCTTGGAATAGGCCAGCTCATGGGCGAACGCTTGCGGTACCAGACCACAAACGCCGATCACAGCCAGCGCGAGCGCGTGCTTTTTCATGGAGTCCTCAGATCAGTTCCCAGGTGCCGTTGGCTTGTTTGCAGAAGGTGTTCTGCTCTTGTTCGGTCTTGCCGTTTTGCGCCTTCAGGCTGACGGTGACCGGGCGGCAGGCCGCTTCGGCGGCAACGGTCTGGGTGGGCAGCGACTGCAGCGAGTCCAGGTCGAAGGCTTGGGTTTCCTTGCTGGCGGCAACGTCCAGCTCGTCCAGGTTTACCGCCGGGGTCACCCGCTTGGCCACGGCCTGCGCCTTGGGCTCCACGTAGTCCTTGTGCACGTAGCCCACGGTCACCCCCTTGCGCCCGACCAGGATCCAGTCGCCGGTGGCGCCCACTGCGGTGAACTCGGTGTGGTTCTTCAGGCTGCCGACCTTCTCGCCAGAGGCGTTCGGCGCGGCGCGTACGTTCAGGTTGTCGCTGGTGGTCACATACGGTTCGTTGATCAGCTTCATCGACGGCACGGCCTGGATCTTGGGCGCGCGCTTGACCTCGACCTGCTTGGTCTTGGTGTATTCCTTGCCTGGCACGATCTGCGCGCTGGCGCCAGAGTGGTCGGACTTCCAGGTCACGGGCTGGGCGCTGGCCGTAGCCTGCTGCTGGCTCAGTACTTCCTGGGTGCGCAACGCCAGGGCCTGCTGGTCCTTCTCATCGAGCATATTGCCGATGCGGTTGCCGACGTAGGCGCCAATCCCACCCGCGATCAGCGCGGCGGCAATCTTGCCGTTGCCACTGCCCAAGGTCGAACCGATGGCAACGCCAGCCAGGCCACCGATCACCGTGCCCGCTTGCTCTTTGCTGATCCCGAGCTGTGCACAGGCCGTGGTAGAAGCGATGGCGACCGCCAGAAGGGACGCGACGAATTTCTTACGCAAGTGGAGCACTCCATTGTCGATGGGGCGCACAGCCGCGTACCGCAGCCAATGGCAGGCGGCGGCAGGCGAAGGTGTGCGTTGATTTGAGAGGGGGCGCGGCACTGGTCGCGAGCGGCAATTCAGCCGCCCGGCGCGGGGCAAAAAGGAAGACCAGTACGGCGCGAAGCATCCAACGAATCCATGTCAGAAAAAGTCACCGCCCAGCGCGCGTAATCATTACGGCGTTTGGCCTGGGCGTGAGTGGTGTAGTAGAGGGCCGCATTGTAGCCCAAGGTGCTATCGGCAGTTCAAGACAAAATGTTGCGGTCCTCAGCGTCGGCAGGACCGGCCCCTCGCGGGCACGCCCGCTCCCACAGGTTTTCAGGTACAGCACCGTCCCCTGTGGGAGCGGGCGTGCCCGCGAAGGGGCCAGCCCAGCAAACACGATTCCAGGGCAATAAAACACTGCCCACCGACAACATCACAGAACCATTTTGCCTATGGCTGCCCTGATCCAAACCACCAAAACGACGAAGCCCCCGAAAACTTCAACGTTTTCGGGGGCTTCGGCTACTTCGCGTATGGCGGAGAGATAGGGATTTGAACCCTAGGTACTGTTGCCAGTACAACGGATTTCGAATCCGTCCCGTTCGACCACTCCGGCATCTCTCCAATGCCGCGCATCATACCAGCGTTCTTTTAAAACGCAAACCTTTTTTTAAAAAAAATCGCGTGGTATCAGGCGCTTGCGTGAACGCACCGCTTACAGCGGCACGCCCAGGCGCTTGGCAACTTCTTCGTAGGCTTCGATCACGTCGCCCAGGCCCTGGCGGAAGCGGTCCTTGTCCATCTTCTTGCGGGTTTCTTTATCCCACAGGCGGCAACCGTCTGGGCTGAACTCGTCACCCAGCACGATCTGGCCGTGGAATACGCCGAACTCCAGCTTGAAGTCGACCAGCAGCAGGCCGGCGTCATCGAACAGCTTGCTCAGCACTTCGTTGACCTTCAACGACAGCTTTTTCATTTCTGCCAACTGCTCGGCGGTGCCCCAGCCGAACGCGACAACGTGGGACTCGTTGATGAACGGGTCGCCCTTCTCGTCGTTTTTCAGGAACAGCTCGAAGGTGGAGGGCTCCAGCTTGATGCCTTCTTCAACGCCCAGGCGCTTGACCAGGCTGCCGGCCGCGTAGTTGCGCACTACGCATTCGACCGGGATCATGTCCAGCTTCTTGACCAGGCATTCGTTGTCGCCCAGCAGCTTGTCGAACTGGGTCGGCACACCGGCTTCTTCCAGCTTTTGCATGATGAAGGCGTTGAACTTGTTGTTCACCATGCCTTTACGGTCGAGCTGTTCGATGCGCTTGCCGTCGAACGCCGACGTGTCGTTACGGAACAGCAGGATCAAGCGGTCGGCGTCATCGGTCTTGTAAACCGATTTGGCCTTGCCGCGGTAGAGTTCGTCGCGTTTTTCCATGATTGGGCTCCGCTTGCTTGAGGTGTTGGGCTAGGCGATTTCGCGCCAGTCGAGCCCGTGTTCCTGATTCGCCACCTGGAGCCAGTCCGGGTCGCACCCGAGGGTGTCGACGAAGCACTGGCGCGCCAGATGTGGCAGGTTGTTCTTGCTGCTGAGGTGGGCCAGCACAAGGTGCTGCAGGTTGTTCCAGCCCAACTCGTGCACCAGGCGCGCGGCCTGGTGATTGTTCAAATGCCCTTGCATGCCCCCTACCCGCCGCTTCAAGAACGCCGGGTAGTGACCGCGTGCCAGCAGGTCGCGGCAGTGGTTGGCCTCGATCAGCAGTGCATCCAGGCCTTGGTAGCGTTCCAGCAACAGCGCGTCGTACGAGCCCAGGTCGGTGAGCATGCCAAAACGGCGCTTGCCGTCACTGACCACATATTGCAAGGGCTCGTAGGCGTCGTGCTCTACCCGCGCGGCGTTCACTTGCAGGCTGCCGATATTCAGGCTTTGGCCACAGGCGAGAAAACCGGCCACCTCCACCGGCTTGCGCATGCCGCGCAAGGTGCCTTGGCTGAGGTAGACCGGTACATTGTAGCGCCGTGACAGCAAGCCGACCCCATGCACGTGGTCGGCATGTTCGTGGGTGACCAGCACAGCACTGAGTTGCGCCGGCGAAACCCCGAGCAGCGCCAGGCGCCGCTCGGTTTCGCGCAGGGAAAAGCCGCAATCGACCAGGATGAACGTGTCACCACTGGCGATCAGCGTGCCGTTCCCTTGGCTGCCGCTTCCGAGTACCGCGAAGCGCACTTAGCCCAGGTGGTCCTGAATGGCGCTCAGCACACGGCGGGCGACATCGGGCGGCGCCACGGTGTTGATGTTTTTCTCGACGGTGACCTGCACGCTTTCACCCACCTTGCTCAGGCGGACCTGGTAGCGCTCGGCACGGGCTTCACGCTCTTCCTTGGTGGGCTCGCTGCCGAACAGGCGGCCGAAGAAGCCCGGCTGGTTCTGCTTGTCTTCAGGCTTTTCCGACAGGTTGATGTAGTACAGGCCCAGGCTGCGGTTGATGTCCTCGACACGCCACTGGCCACCCTGCTCCAGGGCGCGGCCTACACCCGACCAGGCGCGGTCCAGGTCGGAGCCCAGGTAGAGTACCGGGTTACCGCTGCCGTCCTCGCTCAGGCTGACGCGGCTTGGCGCGTCGAAATCACGCTCAGCCAGCAGCGACACCGAACCGCCCTTCTCGGCGCTGCGGTTCATGCTGGCCAGCATTTCGTCGACCAGCAGGGCATCGGCGCCGGCATTGGCGGAGGTGGACGGGAACGCAGGCTCGGCGGTGCTGCCGGCCGGGCGCTCGACGCTGACCACATACACCTCGGAGGTGTTGCGTTGCACGCCAGGCTCCATGCGCACACGTACGCGCACTTCGCTGTCAGCGCTGCTGGCAGTGCTGGCCAGGCGCTGGCCGAGCGATGCCGACAGCTCGTCGAAGCGCTGCCAGCTGGTGTTGAATTCACCGGTCTGCGGGCGCTCTTCGTCGATACGGAAGCCGTTGTCCTCGAAGAACTGGCGGGCCACCGGCCACACCTCGGCCGGCGAGTGCTGGGCCAGCACCCAACGGCTGCTGCCGCTGCGCTGCAGGCTGTAGTCGGTGACCTGGCCAGCGCCACCGGTCAACGGTTGCGGCCGCGGCACTTCGTACTCGCCCGTGACGTTGTCATCGGCGACGTTACGCGGAATTGGCAACAGCGGGTCGAGCCGCTTGACGTTGCTGGCGTCCGGCGGCAGCTGCATGGGCGCGGTAGGGTGCGCCTGCAGGTAGTCGCTGCCGCGGTCGCGGAAATAGCCATCCTCGCCCCACAGCCAGCCACACCCACTGGTGCTGGAGATAATCAGGGCAAGGGCAGAAAGACCAGCCAGTCGCTTCATGCGGTGTACTTCCTCTTAAACCAGTACGCCGGACTGGCGCAAGGCAGTACGGACTTTGTCGTGGCAACCTTCGCTGAGCCAGGTCAGCGGCAGGCGAATACCCTTTTTCATCAGGCCCATTTCAACGAGCGCCCACTTCACCGGGATGGGGTTGGCTTCGCAGAACAGCTCTTTGTGCAGTGGCATGAGTTTTTCGTTGATAGCGCGGGCCTTCTCGGCATCGCCCGCAAGGGCGGCCTCGCACATATCGGCCATTTCGCGCGGGGCGACGTTGGCGGTGACGGAGATGTTGCCCTTGCCGCCCATCAGGATCAACTCGACAGCGGTCGGGTCATCGCCAGACATGACGATGAAGTCGCTGGCAACGCCTTCCAGGATGGCCTTGGCACGGGCCAGGTCGCCGGTGGCTTCCTTGATACCGATGATGTTCGGCACAGTCGACAGGCGGATCACGGTCTCGGCCTGCATGTCGCAGGAGGTGCGGCCCGGCACGTTGTAGAGGATCTGCGGGATGTCGACGGCTTCGGCAATGTGCTTGAAGTGCTGGTACAGGCCTTCTTGCGTTGGCTTGTTGTAGTACGGCACCACCAGCAGGCAGGCATCGGCGCCGGCATTCTTGGCGTTCTGGGTCAGGTGCACGGCTTCGGCAGTGGAGTTGGCACCGGTACCGGCGATGACCGGGATGGGCTTGTTGCTGCGCTTGACGCGCTCGACCACATGCTTGATGACCAGGATGTGCTCTTCGACATCGAGCGTGGCCGACTCACCGGTGGTGCCGACAGCGACGATCGCATGGGTGCCGTTTTCCAGGTGGAAGTCTACAAGTTTGTCGAGGCTGCCCCAGTCAACACGCCCTTGTGCATCCATGGGTGTGACCAATGCCACCATACTGCCCGCAATCATGTAACTGCTCCTGCCGGAAAAAGAGAGCGGTAATGGTACTGGGGGCATCGGCCTTGCACAAGCGAAGCAGGCGGGCGGAGCATTCCCCTCGGCGCCTTATTTCGCTACCCTTGATGCTTTGATCGGTGCAGCGCGGCCCGCCGGGCCGTCGACCTTGCTCCCGGCCAGCGTCCAAGACCTCGCATGCGAGCCCCGGGCCCTGCCGACTGGAGGCTTTCTCCCGTCCTGTACCGACCGCTCATCGCTTTAGGAATGCTGCATGTCCACCCCCACCGTCCGCGAACAATTCCTCGTCATCAGTGCCTTGGGGCCCAACCCCATGGAACTGGCCAACGTCCTCAGCCGCGCTGCTTTCGAAAACCGTTGCGCGGTGGTTACCTCGCGCCTGAGCCGCCACGGCGAAACCAGCGCCTTGGTGCTGCAGGTAGGCGGCAGCTGGGACGCCCTGGCCCGCCTTGAAGCCATGCTGCCAAGCCTGGGCAAGAAGCACGGCCTGACCCTGGACGTGGTGCGCAGCGCCGACCAGGAGGTACGCCCGCAGGCCCTGCCTTATGTAGCCTACGTCAGCGCCGCCTACCGCCCGGACATCATCAACGAGCTGTGCCAGTTCTTCCTCGACCACCGCGTCGAGCTGGAAGCCATGACCTGCGACACCTACCTGGCGCCGCAGACCGGCAGCAGCATGCTCAATGCCCAGTTCACCGTCATTTTGCCGGCCGGCACGCAAATCAGCTGGCTGCGTGACCAGTTCCTGGACTTTGCCGACGCCCTGAACCTCGATGCGCTGATCGAGCCATGGCGCCCACAGAACCCAATGTAAGGAAGCGATCATGGCTGTAGCACTCGACCAACCTGTAGCGCACTTCCAGGCCCAGGCCACCGGCGGGCAAACCGTGAGCCTGGCCGACCTCAAGGGCCGGCAGGTGGTGCTGTACTTCTACCCGAAGGACAGCACCCCGGGCTGCACCACCGAAGGCCAGGGCTTCCGCGACCAGCATGAAGCCTTTGCCGCGGCCAACACCGTGGTGTTCGGGGTGTCGCGTGACGGCCTCAAGTCGCACGAGAACTTCAAGGCCAAGCAAGGCTTCCCGTTCGAGCTGATCAGCGACAAGGACGAGGCCCTGTGCCAGCTGTTCGACGTGATCAAGCTGAAGAAGCTGTATGGCAAGGAGTACATGGGCGTCGATCGCAGCACCTTCCTGGTCGACAAGGAGGGCGTGCTGCGCCAGGAATGGCGTGGGGTGAAGGTGCCCGGGCATGTGGATGCCGTGTTGGCAGCAGCTCAGGCACTGAACAAGGCTTGAGATCGTTGGGGGCGCTTTGCGCCCCTTTCGCGACACGAGGCCGCTCCTACGACGGGCGGGACGGCCGGCAGTCCTGCAGAGCCGGGCCGGCATCATCGGAAATCGCGATGCCTGTAGGAGCGGCCTTGTGTCGCGATGGGCTGCAAAGCAGCCCCAAATTTACAGCATCGGTGACACAATAGGCTCCTGCCGCGGCCAGGCATCCAGCACAGCCTTGATCAGGGTCGCCAGCGGGATGGCGAAGAAGATCCCCCAGAACCCCCACAGCCCGCCAAACAACAACACCGCGCAAATGATCGCCACCGGGTGCAGGCTAACGGCCTCGGAAAACAGCAGCGGCACCAGCACGTTGCCATCCAGCGCCTGGATGATCGCGTACACCGTCATCAGGTAGATGAACTGATCGCCCCAGCCCCACTGGAACAGTGCAATCAGCGTGACCGGCACCGTTACCACTACCGCGCCCACATAGGGCACCACCACCGACAGCCCCACCAGCAACGCCAGCAGCGCGGCATAATTGAGCCCGAGGCTGATGAACGCGATGTAGGTGGCAATGCCGCAGATCAGAATCTCGATGCCCTTGCCACGGATGTAGTTGGCGATCTGCCGGTTCATCTCGCTACCCACCCGGTTCAGCAGGGTGCGCTGGCGTGGCAGGTAGCCACTGACCCAGCGGCCGATGAGTTCGCGGTCCTTGAGGAAGAAGAACACCAGGATCGGCACCAGCACCAGGTAGATCATGGCATTGACCAGCAATGGCAGGCTGGACAGCGAGAAGGTCAGCGCCCATTGGCCAAACTTGCCGATTTCACCGCGCACCGATTCGATGGCATGCAGCACCTGCTCGTCCGATACCAGGTGCGGGTAGCGCTCGGGCAACAACAGCAACAACGACTGCCACTTGCCGAGCATGCCCGGTAGCTCGTTGAACAGGGTGATCAGTTGGTGCCACAACAGCGGCACCAACACCAGCATGAACAGCGCCAGCGCCCCCATGAACAGGGCAAATACCAGCATCACTGCCAACCGCGTGGGCACCCGCAAGCGCTCCAGGGCATTGACCAGGCCTTGCATGAGGAACGCCAGCACCATGCCCGCCAGCACCGGCGCGAGCATGCCACCCAGGGTTAGCACGGCCGTGAACGCCAGGAACAGCAAGACCGCCAGCACCACCGCTTCTTCATCGGAGAAGTAGCGCTGCACCCAGTCGCGAAGCACTTTGAACATTGACGATCCTTGGTAAAGACTCAGGCCTTGCGCAGCCAGTAGGTGTAGGTGCCGGCCTCGGCCGTTTCCTGCAGCAGGGTATGACCGGCCAACGTGGCGAAAGTGCGGAAGTCGCGCTGCGAGCCGGTGTCGGTGGCGATCACCTTGAGCACCGCGCCGCTGGCCAGGCGGTTGAGCTCCATCTTGGCCTTGAGCAGCGGCAAAGGGCAATTCAGCCCGCTGGCGTCGAGTACGGCGTCGCAGGTCAGGGTGTCACTCATTGCAGGGTCTCCAAAGGCATTGCCAGACTGCTTGTTGGCAGGGCTGCCTAGGATAGCGCCACTGGTCGCCAACGTGTGAGCCCGCTACAGTAGCTATCTTTGACACCGACGCGAGCTTCGTGCATGAAACTACTGCGCCCTACCCTGCTGACGCTGGCCTGCCTGTTGGCCCTCCCCGGCCATGCTGACGACCTGCCATCACTGGGTGACGCCAGCTCCGCGATCGTCTCGCCGCAGCAGGAACACCAGCTCGGCCGCGCCTGGCTAAGCCTGTTGCGCGGCCAGGTCAACCAGCTCAACGACCCGCAACTCAAGGACTATGTCGAAACCAGCGTGTACAAGCTGGCCGAGACCAGCCAGCTGCAGGACCGGCGCCTGGAGTTCATCCTCATCGACAGCCGCGAGCTCAACGCCTTCGCTGCGCCCGGGGGCATTGTGGGGGTCAACGGCGGGCTGTTCCTCAACGCACAGACGGAAGGCGAATACGCCTCGGTGCTGGCGCACGAACTGGCGCACTTGTCGCAACGCCACTTCGCCCGCGGCGTAGAGGCCCAGCAACGCATGCAACTGCCGATGATGGCAGCGCTGCTGGCCGGGATCGTACTGGCGGCGGGGGGCGCTGGCGACGCCGGCATCGGCATGATCGCCGGCACCCAGGCGGCGGCCATTCAGGAGCAGCGCCGGTTCTCGCGGCAAAATGAGCAGGAAGCGGACCGCATCGGCATCCTGAACCTGGAAAAGGCCGGCTACGACCCACGCAACATGCCAACCATGTTCGAGCGCCTGGCCCGCCAGTATCGCTATGACGCCAAGCCACCGGAATTTCTGCTGACGCACCCGGTGACCGAGTCGCGGATCGCCGACACCCGCAACCGCGCCGACCAGGCGCCACCGGGCGGCATCGAAGACAGCGCACGCTACCAGCTGATTCGCGCCCGCGTGGCGCTTATCTACGAAGGCACCCCGGGGCTGGCGGCCAAGCGCTTCCGTGCCCAGCTCGACGAAGACCCCAAACTCGATGCTGCACGCTATGGCCTGGCCCTGGCGCAGATCAAGGGCGGCCAGCTGAACGAAGCGCGGGAAATGCTCAAGCCGCTACTGGCCAAGGCGCCCAACGACATCACCTACAACCTGGCGCAGATTGACCTGGACATCACCAACAACCGCCTGGCCGATGCCCAGCAGCGCGCCGAGCGCATGCAGCAGCTATACCCCGGCAATTACCCGCTGAAACAGGTGCGCGCCGATTTGCTGGTGAAGCTGAACAAGCCTGCCGAAGCCGAAAAAGTGCTGGACGAGCTGGTGAAAAGCCGGCCGGATGATCCGGACGTGTGGTACGACATGGCCGAGGTGCGCGGTTTGTCGGGCAATACCATCGGCTTGCACCGGGCGCGGGCAGAGTACTTCACCTTGGTGGGGGACTTTGACCAGGCGATCCAGCAGCTGGATTACGCCAAGCGCCGGGCCGGCGGGAATTTCCCGCTGGCTTCGCAGATTGACCAGCGCCAACGCGAGATCATGGAGCAGCAGCGCATGGTCCGGGACATGATGGGGCGCTGAGCCCCGCGCCGGCCTTGGGTCACGATTGGGCTGCTGCGCAGCAGCCCCGGCCATTACGCCGCGTCGTGTTTGCTGACCGGCTGCTGGATGAACCGCAACATCCACTCGCCCACCAGGTCGCCCTGGTGCTCGCTGGCCAGGCTGGCCACCGCCTTCTGGTACACCTCATCACCCAGGTATTCCTGGCGCGCATCGAGCAGCGCGCGGGAGTAGTCGTGGACAAACTCCGGGTGGCCCTGGAAGCACAGCACCTGGTCGCGGATGTGATACGCCGCATTCGGGCAGAAATCGCTGGAGGCAATAACCGTGGCGCCTTCCGGCAGTTCGGTCACCTGGTCCTGGTGGCTGATCAGCAAGGTCAGCTCCGACACCTCAGGGTCCATCCACGGGGCGTGCGCCGCCAGCGAGTAGCGGTGAATGCCCACGCCCCAGCCCTTGTCGGCACGCTCGGCCTTGCCACCCAAGGTCAACGCAAGCAGCTGGTGGCCAAAACACACACCCAGCAATTTCTCGCCACGCGCGTAAAGCTTCAACAGGTAGGCCTTGAGCGTCTGGATCCAGGCATCGGTACCAAACGAGTCTGCCTTGCTGCCCGTGACCAGGTAGGCATCGAACACTTCGCTGTCGGCGGGGTAATCGCCGTTCATCACGTTGTACACACGAAACTCTGCGGCGATCGGCTGCCGCGAGAACAGCTGCTCGAACATCCTGCCGTAGCCCTGGTATTGCGCCGTCAATTCCGGCCGCAGAACATCGGTCTCAAGGATGCAGATGCGTAACGACATAGGATTAGTCCTGAACGACATGGGTGGGAATCTGCTGTAGAGCCTGACGCGAAAGGCACGTACAAGCAAGTAGGCGGCACTGACGAACGGTCACATTTTGTCGGCGCGCCGTGGATGGCTGCGCCACCGTCTAGCGAGAGCATGCTAGCGAGATGGCACATGGCCTCATAGCCATGAGGCCTCAAAATCTTGACAATTAGAACAAAGAGTTCTCGAACATGGATAACGCACACCCTACTGTTGGTTGTATATCCACTAACAAAAGGCAGGCAGTAAAGGCGCCACACCACGCTACTGCGATCGACCCGAAGCGCGACAAGGAAGCCAACGGGTACTCAGGAATAACAACAAGAAGGCGGTCCGCCATGTTCAGACATTCGAAAATTCGCCAAGCCGGGCTTATTTTATTCGCCACCACATTGCTGCTGATCGTGCCGAACCTGACACGGTTGTTCGGCTGACTGCAGCAGTGGCGTCAACGGGCAGTGCGCAGGTAACCTGCTGGCCTCTCTGGTCGGAGTGTACCCATGCGCCATTGCCTTGCCCTTCTTGCGCTGCTGCTGAGCCTGCCACTGCCGGCGGCACAACTGCGCCTTGAACTCGGAGCTACCCAGCGCCAGTGGAGCAGCGAAGAACTGCTCAGCCACCCGCAAGCGCAGACCATCCGCATCGCGCAGGACGTAGCCTACAAACGCCCCATGCAGTACCGGGCGGTACCGTTGGCTGCGCTGTTGCCTGGCGTTACCGCCAGCGACCACCTGCAAGCGGTGGCGCTGGACGGTTTTGCCGCAGAAATGCCCGCTGCGCCGCTGTTGCAGAAAGGCCCGGCGCAGGCCTGGCTGGCCGTGGAAGACCCCGACCAACCTTGGCCACCGCTGGGTGCAGGCAAACCTGGCGCTGGGCCATTCTACCTGGTATGGACAGCAGCGCAGGCCGGCGGTATACGCCCGGAGCAATGGCCTTTCCAGATCGCAACCTTGCGCCAGCTCGCCCCGGTTGCCCAGCGGTACCCGGCACTGCTGCCCGACCCGGCGCTACCCGCCAACAGCCCGATACGCCAAGGCTTTGCCCTGTTCCAGCAAAACTGCATGGCCTGCCACCGCCTGAACGGCGCGGGGGATGCGCAGGTTGGGCCGGACTTGAATGTGCCGCACAACCCCACCGAGTACTTTCAGCCGGGTTATTTGCGCATGTTGATCCGCGACCCGCAAAGCCTGCGGCAGTGGCCACAGGCGAAGATGCCGGGCTTTGCCGAAAGCGTGCTGAGCGACAAGGAGCTGGATGCGCTGCTGGGCTATCTGCACCATATGGCCAAGCGCAAGCGTTAGTGGCTGCTTAGGGTAAACCCGCCCCTGCCTGGCGCGGGTGTGCCTGAGGTGATGGCCACGCAGGGCTGCTAGGCCGTGAGCCGCTCGTGCTTGACCCCCCAACCCTCCACCTCGCCGCCATAGGGCGTCACCAACTGCTCGAAGGCCTCTTCAAAGTCGCCAATCCCACAATAGGTGGCATACATGACCTTGCTCAGTTCCAGGTGCCAGCCACCGTCGCCCTCCTTCACCTGGGCATTGAGCGATTCGCCGCGAAACTGCCTGGCAGCACGGCGCGCCCCGGCTTCGTCGGGGAATACGGCATAGAACTCGATGGGGTGGATCTGGGTGAAGTCGAAACCGCCTGCTTTCATCTGGCGCAGGACGTTGCTGCTGATATCGTCGTTCTGGCTGCTCATGAAACGTCCTCCTGAATAATGCAATGGATAGACTTTCCGTGCTACTGCGCACCTGCCGGCAGCGGCCGGGCAGTACGAGCTGATGCAAGACGCGAATGTATGCGGTGCCAGCCCGCATAATAGGCAAGCACCTGCTGACAGCGTAGCGCCTGCCAAGGCACCACGCAATCGTGTGGGTTAGGGCTGTTCCTCAATGCTTTTGATCATTACGCCGCTGTGCTCACGCAGCCAGCGTGCAGTGGGGGAAATGCTGCGGTCCTGGAAGTCGTTGAGGTCCAGCTCGGCCATTACCGGAAACAGGTGAGAACGAATGGCCCTCGCCGCCTCTTCCTCGCTAGGACGATGCTCGGCTTTCAACACCAGAGTGGACGGTTCGCCCTTCTGGTCGGCAAAAATGACTTCCCACTCTTTCATCTAACGGACCCTCTGAGTCAAGGAACACAGGGTGTGTGTTACGCCTGAACAACTGACCTTGGGGCAGGGAGAATGTTCAGTAGGATGAAAGCGGCAGGCGCCGAAACGTGGGGGCCCCATCGCGACCCAGGGCCGCCCACAGGGGTAGCGCCAGCACGAAGCTGGCGCAGCCACTGTGGCAGCGGGTGAACCGCGAGCTTTTACTTCGGAGTGCCGTGCACCACACCGGCGGTGTTGTCCAGCAGGCTCTTGGTGGCGGTCTGGATGTACGCTTCAAGCTGCTTGAGCAATTGCGGCTGGTCGGGGCTTTCGATCAGCTCGGCCTTGAACTCGCTGCCCAACTGGTAGCGGTACATGCGCGGGGTCATGTCCTTGGACTCGATCAGAATGCGGTCGCCCTGTACCAGGCCAACGATCTGTTCGCTGCCCGACGGCTTGATCATGCCCACGCCCTGGTCGCCCTCAGGCAGGTTGAGCAGGTCACGCCCCCAGCACTGGTGGCGGGCCTTGCCACCCAGGCGGCCCATGATGGTCGGCACGATGTCGACCTGGGTGCCCACGGTGTGGTTGACCGCACCGAACTTCTCCTGGATGCCCGGGGCAATCAGCAGCAGCGGCACGTTGAAACGGCCCAGGTCCAGCTCGGTGACCTGCTGGTGGTTACCGAAACCGTGGTCGCCAACGATCACGAACAGGGTGTCCTTGAAGTACGGCTCTTTGCGCGCCTTCTCGAAGAACTGGCCCAGCGCCCAGTCCGAATAACGCATGGCGGTCAGGTGCTCGTCCAGGCGCCCCTGGCCGGTCACCTTCTCGACGGGCAGGTCTTTGGGCAGCGCATACGGGGTGTGGTTGGACAGGGTCTGCAGCAACGCATAGATCGGCTTCTTGCCATCGTGCTTGGCCAGCTCCTCGTTGCCGCGGTCGAACATGTCCTGGTCGGACACGCCCCAGGTGGGGTCGGAGAACACCGGGTTGACGAAGTCGTTACGGCCAATGAAGGTGGTCATGCCCTGGTTGCCGAAGAACCCGGACTGGTTGTCCCAGGCGAAGTCGCCGTTGTAGACGTAGACGTCGTCGTAGTCACGGGCGCTGAGCAGGGCTGGCAGGCCCGACAGCTTGTGGCCGCCTTCCGGGGTTTGCATCAGGTACTCGAAGCCCGGCAGGTTGGGGAAGCACGCCATGGTGGCGAACATGCCCTGGTGGGTGTGCGTGCCGTTGGAGAAGAAGCGGTCGAACAGCAGGCCCTCTTTGGCCAGCTTGTCGAAGTACGGGGTGATGTTGTTCGGGCTACCCAGCGCACCGACCGAGTGGCCGGCAAAGCTTTCCATCAGGATCACCACCACGTTCTTGACCGCCAGGGTGCGCTCGGCCGGCGGCAGGAAGTCGCGGCGCACGGCAGCTTCGTCGGCATCAACCAGGGTGTCGTTCGGGGTCAGCAATTGCTTGCGCACGGTTTCGGTGGCCAGGCCCTGCTCCAGTACCGGCTTCCAGATGTTGGCGCGGTCTTCGCCGAAGCGGCTCTTGGCGGCGTCGATCAGGGTCAGGGTGCCGTTCAGGCCCAGCTGGTTGACGAAGTTGGAGTCGGTGGTGAACGCATCGCCCCAGCGCATCGGCGGGCCTTGGCGCAGCGTGCCACGGGCGGCGACCACGGCCACCAGCAAGACCACCATGAACACGGCCAGGCGGTTGTACCACGGCGCCACGCGTTGTGCGCCCTGGCCCCGGGTGATGCGGTCGATGCCCTTGAACAGCAGGCTCAGCAGCCAGGTGCCGAAAGCCCAGGCCAACAGGTAGCGCACCACCGGGAAGCCGTACCAGAGCATGCTCAGTACGGTTTTCGGGTCTTCCTTGATGTACTGGAAGACCAGGCCGTTGAGGCGCTGGTGGAACTCGCGGTAGAAGTCCATTTCCATCAGGCCAAGGAACATCACCACGCTGGAGGTGAGTGTCAGCCAGAAACGGAACACCCCTCGCCGGGCCATGGCCCAGGGGCTGAGCATGGCCAGCAACAGCGGAATGCTGAGGTACACCACCACCCGCAGGTCAAAGCGCAAGCCATTGATGAAGCCTTCGGCGACGGTGGAGTAAGGGGTATCGCCGACCATATCGCTGTTGTAGACCAACAGCGCCAGGCGCACGAGGCTGAGCATCAGCATGATCACCAGGCCGCTGAGCAGCGTGTAGGCCAGGTGGGATTTCAGGGTGGGCGAGAACGGTGCTCGCGCGCCCCGTTGCTTCAAGGCGTCCGTGTTAGCCATGAATGGGAAGGTCCTAGGATTGCGGGTTGCGAAGAGGGCGCTGGCACTGGGCCAACGCAGCATTGTGCGGGTGCGGATTCTGTTTAAACCAATGTGAAAATTTTGTCACGCGGGTGTTGCCGCTTTTGTCTGTTCCGGCCCTATCGCCGGCAAGCCGGCTCCCACAGGCCCCCACAATGCCTGGGGCTGTGGAGACCCTGTGGGAGCCGGCTTGCCGGCGATAGGGCCAGCACAGGCATTCAGATCCGCACATTCCCCCGCGGCCCGGCGATTGCCCAGATCACCAGGCCCACCACGGGCAGCAGTGCGATCAGCAGAATCCACAACACCTTGCTGCCCACCTCGCTGCCGCTCTTGATCACGTTGAGGATGGCCCAGATATCCAGCGCCAGAATGATCAGCCCAACCAGGCTGTTGAATGTCGACCCCATGCTTTGACTCCCTTTCAGAGGCTGTGCTGCACAGCATAGTCAGCTATCACGCCAATAGAAGGGAATCCTTGGCGGTGGCGGCAGGTCCCTGAGTAAACTGCCAGCAGCCATTGAACCGAGGTCCGCATGCCCGTCGCACAGCCGCAAAGCCCTACCCCACCCTCGCTGCGCAATGCCTGGCGCCAACAGGTCGTGAATGCCCCGTGGCTCAGCGCCGGGCTGGCGCTGAGCCTGCTGGCGGTTTGTGCATTGCTGGCGGCCAGCTTCTGGAACGCGGTGAACGGCGACCATGCCGACAACCTGCACCTGGCGCTGCTGGGCGGGTTGTCCGGGTTCGGCGCCACGGCACTGGGGGCAGTGCTGGCGGTGGTGCTGCGCGATGTGAGCGCACGCACCCAGGACGTGATGCTGGGCTTCGCCGCCGGCATGATGCTGGCAGCCAGTTCGTTTTCGCTGATTCTGCCGGGGCTGGACGCCGCCCGCGAAATCACCGGCAGCGGCCCGGCGGCGGCGTTCACCGTGGTACTGGGCATGGGCCTGGGCGTGCTACTGATGCTGGGCCTGGACCGCTTCACCCCGCACGAGCATGAAAGCACCGGCCCGTGTGGCCCCGATGCCGAGCGCATCAACCGGGTGTGGCTGTTCGTGCTGGCGATTACCTTGCACAACCTGCCGGAGGGCATGGCGATTGGCGTGAGCTTTGCCAACGGCGACCTGAACATCGGCCTGCCGCTGACCAGCGCCATTGCCATCCAGGACATCCCCGAAGGCCTGGCCGTGGCGCTGGCCTTGCGCGCTACCGGCTTGTCGAACTTCAAGGCCGCACTGGTGGCGATTGGTTCGGGGCTGATGGAACCGCTGGGGGCGGTGATCGGGCTGGGTATCTCGACCGGCTTCGCCCTCGCCTACCCCATCAGCATGGGCCTGGCGGCGGGGGCGATGATCTTCGTGGTCAGCCACGAAGTGATTCCCGAAACCCACCGCAACGGGCACCAGACGGCGGCGACCCTGGGGTTGATGGGTGGGTTTGCGGTCATGATGTTTCTGGATACCGCGCTGGGCTGAAGTTTTGGGTTGGCTGTACAGGCCCTATCGCTGGCAAGCCAGCTCCCACGGGGATCGCATCAGGGCTGACAGGTGTTTGCCACAAGGTATGCAGCGC